>SLHN01000303.1 GCA_007136145.1 Thioalkalivibrio sp. | reverse complement strand
GGTGACGGCGGACGATGTGCAGCGGGTTGTCAGGGAATACCTGATACCCGATACGCGTACCGTGGGTATCCTTCAGCCGCTTCCGATCGGGGGTGATGCATGAATCCGCACTCGCGCATGGGCAACGCGTCGCTGATGGTGGCAGCGCAAAGGGCATTCCGCCGGGTTGCGGCACTGGTGCTGTTGTGTGCCATTGGGCTCGCGCCGACGGCGAAGGCGGTGGATATCGAGAGCTGGGAGACGGAGCAGGGAATGCGGGTGCTGTTCGCTCCGGCACCCACGCTGCCAATGCTGGACATCCGTCTGACCTTCGACGCCGGGGCTGCGCGTGAGGGTGATCGCAACGGCCTCGCCCGACTCACCAGCAACGCCTTGACCCATGGCACCGCCGAAATCGATGCCGATGCCCTGGCTGAGGGTTTCGAGCGGGTCGGTGCTCAGTTCAGTACCAGTTCCGCCCGGGACATGGGGATCGTCAGCCTGCGCACACTCACCGAACCCGACTGGATGGAGCAGGCCGTCGAACTGCTCACCGCCGTGCTGGCCGCCCCCGCCTTTCCCGAGCACGATCTGGCTCGTGAACGTCGACAGATGCTTCAGGCGCTGCAGCGTGAGCGCCAGGAACCGGGATCGGTCGCCAGCCGGCGTTTCTACCAACTGATGTATGACGACCACCCTTATGGCAACGTCCCCAGTGGTAACGAGGATACTATTCCGGGCCTGACCCGCGCCGAGGTGGAGACGTTCTTTCGGGAGTATTACACCGCCGGCAATGCGGTTCTCGCACTGACAGGCGCGATTTCCAGAGAAGCGGCCGAGGCGCTGGCCGACCGTATCGGCAAGGCGTTGCCCGAAGGAGGCCGTGCCCCGGCGTTACCGCCGGTTCCGCGCCTCGAAGGCCCGGTCGCAGAGCGCATCGCATTCCCTTCGGAGCAGGCGCATATCTTCATCGGAGTACCGGTGCTGCGCCGCGATGACCCCGACTACTATGCGCTGACAGTCGGGAATCATGCCTTCGGCGGCGGCAGCTTCATTTCCCGTTTGTTCCGCGAGGTGCGAACCGCGCGCGGGCTGGCTTATTCAGTGTACAGTTCCGTGCAGCCGATGGCTGCTGAAGGTCCATTCCTGATCGGGATGCAGACTGGCACCGATCAGGTCGACGAGGCGCTGGAGGTGCTGCGGAACGAACTTCGGCGGCTGCATCAGGACGGCCTGGAGCCGGACGAACTGGAGGCTTCACGCGCGAATCTCACCGGAGGCTTTCCACTGCGCCTGGCTTCGAACAGCGACATCGTTCAGCATCTGGGGATGATGGGATTTTACGACCTGCCCCTGGACTTCCTTGCGGGGCATAACGATCGCATCGATGCTGTCAATGCTGAACAGGTTCACGCTGTCATCCAGCGGCGCATCGACCCGGACGCGCTGGTGACCGTCGTGGTCGGCGGGGATGGGTAATTTCGGGAAACGCTGATTCAGGCCGCTCCTCTCCACACCGTCGGTGACCGGAGCCGGATATGGGTACGAAGGGGGGCGCGCGCGGGCGCTCGGCACGGGTACGAATCATCGGGGGAGCCTGGCGCCGGCGCTGGTTGCCGGTCGCGCCAGTACCCGGCCTGCGACCCAGCGCCGATGCCCAGCGCGAAACCCTGTTCAACTGGCTGCAGCCGCTGTTGCCCGGCGCCCGCGCGCTCGATCTGTTCGCGGGAACCGGCGCACTCGGTCTCGAGGCCGCGTCCCGAGGGGCTGCTTCGGTGCTGCTGGTGGAGAAGAATCCCGTCGCCGCGCGGCAGCTCGACGCGAACTGCCTGAAACTGGGAGCAAGACAGGTCGCCGTGCGTCGGGACGATGCCCTGCGCCTGCTGACGACGGGATGCCGGGAAGCTGGTCTCGGACCATTCGATATCGTTTTCGTCGATCCGCCGTTCGGCCGAGGCATGACCATCCCGGTGCTGGAGAAACTGCTCGACGGCGGCTGGCTGGCTCCAGGTGCCAGGGTGTACCTGGAGCAGGAGCAAGGCCTCGCCGCCCCGTTGGGCTGGGATGTCCTGCGGGAGCGAACCTGCGGGGAGGCTCGGGGCCTGCTGCTGGCGGACCCGAAGTCAGCGGATAATGCCGAGCGTTAGCAGAAGGGTCCATCACGCAGGGCTGTTGCGAGATGAAGCCCGACCATTCCCGGGCCGTGCCGCTGCAATCGCCTGGCACGCGGGCTTCGAGTGGTCCGATTCGCTGCGTCCATTGAGGCTCTGAAAGCTCCATGATCCTGAAAATATGAGTGCCAGCCGGGAGCCAATGGCACCGGTAGGCATGCTTGACGAAGGTCAAGGACAACCTGGGGTAGAAAGGACAGGCTCGGGGAACGATGTCATGCGGAGTGGTCCTGACCATGCCCCGATCGCTGCAAGCTTCCCCGTTTCAGTCCAATGCCTCCGCGCTTGCCGGGCGGGCATCGGTGACCCGGGCTCGACCGCACCGGGTGCCGTCGCGTGATTCCCGGGATTTACCGCGAACGGTGATCGTGGACGATCACCCGCTGTTTCGGCGCGGTATCCGCGATGTGATGGAAAACAATGGGGATTTCAGGGTGGTTGGCGAAGCGGGTTCGGGACGTGACGGACTGGCCCTGATCCAGTCCTTGCAGCCGGACCTGGTGCTGCTCGACGTGCGGCTTGGTGACATGGAGGCATCCGATGCACTGTCGTGTCTGGGTGTGGACCGTGCACGAATACGCGTGGCCGTTGTGACCGCGTCGAGGGATCCCGGCGATCTGCAATCGGTGCTGCGTGCCGGGGCCGATGGGTACCTCCTGAAGACCACGGAACCTCAGGCGCTTATCTTGCAACTGCATAAGGTTCTGGCGGGCCACCTGGTGCTGGCCGATGGGCTGGGTGAATCCCTGGCACGTTCCATTCGCGATAACCACAAGTGCGAGGCCCTGGATCGAGCCGGCCTGACTGCTCGCGAACGAGAGATTCTCGAATGTATTGCCGATGGGCATGGCAATCAGCAAATTGCCGACGTACTCGGCATCACCGAGGCGACGGTGAAAGTGCACGTGAAACATTTGCTGAAGAAACTGGGAGTTCGTTCAAGGGTCGAAGCGGCGCTGTGGTGCCTGAACCAGACCCGCCGCACGGACACATCAGGACGATCGGTTGGTCTCCAGGGGTTTCAACGAATGCAGATGGTAGAAGCGTCGCAGCGTCGGATGCCGGAAGACGAGGAACGCAGCGAGGTTCAGTAGAACGACGGCCATCAGGATCACGATCATCCGCCCGCTCGGGATGTCCGCGGCCAGGCGCACCGCAGCGAGGACGATCAGAGTCCGCAACCACTCCAGCGCTCCGGCCAACAGTGCGATACGGGTGACGTGGGCGGCCCAGGGTCTTGGCACGGCAAGCGATGCAATCATGCCAGTGCTCAGTGCCACCAGCGCCCAGGCGTCCACGCGAAGGAAGTGGGCTGCGAGGAGTGTGAAAGCGAGAACGGGTGCGGCCAGCAACCACATGTTCGTTATCCTTGCGGTCGAGGGTATCAAGCCGTCATTCTGCCCCAATTCCACCCAGACGAACTCCCGTGATGAACCGGACCTGGCCCATAGCCTTGGGTATTTTTCTGCTGATGTTGCCAGTCACCGCGATGGTGCCCCTGCTGTATGCGCTGACCGAAGGGCGTTACCCGGGGCTGTCGGATCTCGGGCGACACTTGTTCATGTCGGCGCATATGGCCGGAGCACTGCTCTTCGCGGTGCTGGCCGGACTCCTGTCGGATCGTCTCGGCCAGCGCAAGCGGTTGATTGTACCCGCACTGGTGGTCAACGGGCTGGTCCTGCTGCTGATGCAATGGCCATGGCCCTACGGAATCCAGCTTGGACTGCGGTTCATCGAAGGCTGTGCGCACATGACGGTGTTGAGCCTGGCGATGACGCTGGCCGCCGATCGCGCGCGCCCTGGTCGGGAGGGTGGTGCGATGGGACTGGTCGGCGCCGCGTTGAGTCTCGGGGTGGCCAGTGGTGCCGTGCTTGGCGGGCGGATCGGCGCCGAGACCCCGGAAGCCGTTTTCCTGTGGGGTGGCCTGGTCATGCTGCTGGTAGCCCTTGGAGCCATCCTGGTACTGCGCGACGCGCCCGTGGCGCGAGCCGGCGAGCGACTGCGCGAGGTACTCGCATTGGCCCTGCGGCAGCGGTCTCTGCTGGTGCCGTATGCCTTCACGTTCGTGGATCGGTTGACGGTGGGTTTCATCATCTCGACCGTGTCTCTCTATTTTGCCACGGTCATTGGGTTCGACCCAGTACGGATCGGGATGGTGATGGCGGCCTTTCTGTTGCCATTCGCGGTTCTGACCTACCCTGCCGGCCTCCTCTGCCAGCGTTGGGACCCGGTGTTCATGATGGCGGGCGGAAGCCTGCTGTACGGAGTGTTTCTGGCGGGTCTCGGTTTCGCCGGCCCTGGCCAGGTGATGGCGACGATGGCGCTGGGTGGGGTGGTTGCAGCGTTGATGTTCGCGCCGTCGCTGGTGTTGGTTACGCGGCTGGCGGGGCCGGCCCAAAGAGCGACTGCGATGGGTGGGTTCCATCTGGCGGGTTCGCTGGGGTTCATGTTGGGGCCCCTGGTCGGCGTTGCAGGAATCTCCGCGTTACGAGCATTCGATTGGCCGCCGTATCCGGCGGTGTTCCTACTGGTGGGCGGTCTGGAGATCGCGGTTGTCCTGGTCTTTCTGCCCTGGTTGCTGCGGCTTCACCGGGCGTCTGGTACCCGCCATCCGCGGGTTCGTGATCGACTGGAGCGCTCGCGGGAATGAACGAATCGAACGAATCAAGCCGGTCGCCAAGCGACGAACTGCCGGAAACGCCGCGGCTGCGGCGCGAGTACCGGACAATCGAGAGTATGTTCCGGATCTGGTGCGCCGATCGGCATGGGTCCGATGTACGCAACCACGGACTCTGCGATGAGTGCAGAGAGTTGCTTGCCTATGCCGGGCAGCGCCTGGCCAAGTGCCCTTATGGCGAGGACAAGCCTACCTGCGCCCGGTGCCCGGTACATTGCTACAAGCACAGACAGCGTGAGCAGGTCCGGGAAGTGATGCGTCACGCGGGTCCACGCATGCTCTGGCGACACCCCTGGCAGGCTGTGCTGCACATCTTCGACAAGCTGCGCAGGGTCGAGCACCCGATGGTCCTGCGTCGGCGCCAGGGGCCGCGCGGGAAGTGAATCAGGTGTTCCGATCAGCCGGGCTGCCCGGGCTTTCCGAATCCAGCGGAGCCGCTGACGTGGTCTTTTGATCGGTCTCCGGCGCGGCCTCGCCGCCGGTGAGCTTCATCACGGTTTCGCGATCGCGCTGGTCCTTGATCGCGTCGAAGAACGAGTATTCGCCATTGCTGACAGCGCGCGATGTCTCGTCCAGTTCCTGTGCCAGATCCTGTACGCTGTGGATCACGCGGATAAGACGTTCGCCGGACTTGGACAGTGAAAACGTGTTGTTGCGCTTGGCTTCCCTGATGCTGTCGTTGAGTTCGCGGATGGTGTCCTGCAACTTGCCGTTTTCCAGGCGTAGTTTCTCGCCGTTGTCCTCGAGCGCGGATATCCGCGCGCGCAGATCCTGAACCTTGTTCGAGTGCTCCGTCGTGAGTTTTTCGCGCATCTCGTCCTGCGCGCGCTGCACGGTGGCGATGGCCTCGGCATGGTCGGCCTTGAGCGCCTGGAGCTGGGTCTGATGTTCGGAGCGAAGGGCTTCCGTTGCGCGTGTCTGGTCGTCGCGGAACATTTGCAGGGTGCGCTCGGTGTCCTCCTTGACCGCCCGAATTTCCGTGGCGTGCAGTTCGCGCAGGGTGGCCTCACTCGTTTCGAGTTCGGCGCGTACCTCGCGGAGATTCGCGTTGTTGGCTTCGTTCAGCCGGTCCACCAACGCGGCATGTTCCGCGTTGATGCGAGCAATCTCGCTGGCCTGTTCCTCACGCGCAGCGGCGAGCGCCTGCGTATTCTGATCCTGGAGCTTCTTTATTTCCGCGGCTTGACCTTCACGCAGACGCCAGAGGGTGTCGGAGTTGTCGGCCTCGATGTCGGCCACCGAGCGCGCGTGATTCCTGTTGGCAGCCGCAAGGGCTTCGTCCCCCCGTTTCGTCTGCAGATGCATACCCAGCGCAAAGCCGAGCACGGCGCCGATCAGGGCAAGGAGGACCGCGAAAATCATCGCTTCCGGGTGCAGCAAGACCGAAAAATCCATGATGTTGACCTCGGCTGGGCAGGGAGAGGAGGGCTTGCCGGCGCCTCCGGGTCAACGATGGTACCGCAGTGCGGGTTGTTCATGAACCATGCGCCGAAGCGCGGGGTACTGCCGCCGCTCGCAACGCCAGGCACGCGGTGCGTCGGGGCTTGCCGCATGCTTCCAGCGATAATGGGGCGGCTCGGGTTGCATCAAGCGAATGACTTGCGGGGACGTTTTGTCAGCCGCCGACGTGGGCACAGGGGATCAATGCAGTGTGTCGCCACCGTCGCTGGGTTCCGCCGGCTGTGGTAACAGTGTCGCGAATCCCCCGGCGGACTCGGTGACGAGACGGAAGCGCGGCTCGCCGAAGGTCTTCTTACGCTTCGAGATACCCTTCGGTTTCAACGGTACCTGTGCTACCCAGGATCCGCGCACGGTTTCCAAAGCGAACGAAACGAAGTCGATCGCGTAAGGCGACGCCTCGATCGATCCGTACTGGTCGAGGATCGCCTGGTACTTGCCCACCTTCTCCGGTGGCAGACCCCAGGCTTCCGTTACCGTAAAGACGAAGTCCGCATCCTCACGGAAGGCCACTTGCCGCACTTGCTCGGCGGAACTGTCCTCGACGTCACCATCGGCGGTGCTGAGGACCACAATCTTGATCGTCCGCCTTGTGGAAGATCCGACGAAGGCGATGGGGTGCAGGCTCTCGTCGGACTCGAGCAGAACCCGTGCCCGTTCGATCAGCGGTGCCACCATCTTCCAATAGGCCTCGGGTATCGGGCTCACGGCTTCACCCCGGTAATCTCAAACGCCTTCGTTACCGGTGTTCGAGCATCCGACGGCAGCATGGACATGTCGGGGTTGCTGACGGGAGCGTGCCGATTTTTCGCCGAGTTTCGTTCTCTCATGAGTCATCGCTTTGGCAAGGGTGTTCTGGAATCTCGACCCGAGTCTACACGATGGGCTCGGATCCCGACGGAAACCGGGGGCGCGGAGCCGGGGATCAGCCCGTTGTGCCGAAACCAAGGTGGAAAGAGCGCGCGCGAATCGCAACACCCTGGGTCGAATGGTCAGGTGGTCAGTTGCGGCGGGTTTAGGCTTCGCCTCCGGGACATGCGTGGCGGCCGGGAGCGCACTGTCCGCGTCGATCGTGGAAGCGCCGCGATTTTGCGTCGCGCGCCAGGATGACCTATACACGCGTTCGGGGTGAAGAATATGCCGAACATACAGTCGAATATTCTGGAGTCCTACAGCCGCGGGCGGCGGGTGCCGCGTTTGCGGGAGGCACGCGCGGCTGCAAGCGTACCGATCACGATGCTGGAAAGCTCGCAGCCGCGCGGTAGGTTCGAGTTGCCGGCCGCGGGCGACCTCGTGCTAAGCCAATCCGTCGGCCGCCCGTTTCGCTATGTCTGCGATCTTGGTGCCGGGCGCTTCTCCGGACACACCCAGCCTATGGATTTCGTGGCTGTTTCCCCAGGCGTTGCGAGCTGGTGCGAGGTGTCCGAACCCGCCCACCTTCGGTTCATGGGGATTCCCGGCGCGTTGGCGCGCAGTTGCCTGGAGCGTGATGCTGACGATCCGCTGGACTTTGGCCCCATCCACACCGGTCACCAGGGCGACCCGCTGATCGCCCAGGGGCTCGATCTCCTTTGGCAGGAACTAGGCAGCCGGGACCCTGCCGCCAGACTGTTCGTGGACAGCATGATGAGCGCGCTGGTGATCCGCCTCGCACGCTTGTCCGATCAGTTCATCGAAGCCGATGATCGGCGCGGCGGACTGGCCCCGCATCAGTCGGCGCGGGTTGTCGACTACATGCAGACCCATCTCGATCGCCGCATCACGCTCGCGGAACTTGCCGCCATCTGCGACCTCTCGCCCTGGCATTTCTCCCGCGCGTTCCGCGAGACCCATGGCTACCCACCGCATCGATATCTGACCCGGCTGCGCATCCGGCGGGCGCGGGAACTGCTGGAGCGCACGCGGCTGTCGATCACTGGCATCGCGATGGCCACTGGCTACTCGCCGCAACAACTTGTCCGCCACTTCCGCCAGGCCACTGGACTGTCGCCCAGTGTGTATCGGCGCGCGCACCAGGCGCGCCCGTCGCACGTTCATGGGCCTGCTGCGTAATACCGCAAGAACGGGCCGCTCACCGCAAGAATCAGGAAGTCGGGCCTGCCGATTCCGCCTAACCTTCAGGGCGAGTTCATCCTTGATGAAGGAGGCGGAAATGAGCGAATCCACCCTTTATGAGCGATTGGGCGGGGAAGAAAAAATCCATGCCCTGGCCACCACCATTTTCGACAAGCACACCGGCAACGCCGCGGTCAGCAACCGCTATGTGAACAGCGATCGCGACGATGTGATCCGTCTCGTCACCGAATTCATCTGCGCCGGTACCGGTGGTCCACAGACCTATACCGGGCGCGACATGCTGGCCACCCACCGCGGCATGAATGTCAGCGAGGAGGAATTCGTCGCTGTTCTCGACGATATCGTCGAGGCCTTGAACGAACATGGTGTTGGCCGGCGCGAACAGGAGGAGCTCCTGATGATTTCATGGTCGCTGAAACCGGAAATCGTGCGCGTCTGAGACTGCCGTCCTCGAGGTACATCATGCATGGAGCTTCCGGTTCCAGCCTTACCATCACCACACTCCCGACCAAGACCGGACCCGAGTTCAGCCCCCAAGCCCCCGCGGGAAACCTAACCGCAAGAACCGGGGGACAGAAGTCGAAAGGACCGGATGTCAGCCGTCAGTGGGTATGGTAGGCGGTAATGCGTTCAACTTCGTTTCTGGAACCGAGGATCACTGGCACGCGCTGATGCACCCCCTCGGGTTTTAACGTCAGAATCCGTTCGCGCCCGGTGGTGCTGGCACCACCAGCCTGTTCGATGATCAGGCTCATCGGGTTGGCCTCGTACATCAGGCGCAGCTTGCCGCCCTGACCCTTGGCTTTCAGCTTTTCGTCCAGGGGATACATGAACACGCCGCCGCGAGTGAGTATGCGGTGCACCTCGGCAACCATCGACGCGACCCAGCGCATGTTGAAATCCTTGCCCCGCGGACCGTCCTTGCCCGCCAGACACTCGTCCACGTAACGCTTGATTGGCGCTTCCCAGAAGCGGCTGTTGGAGGCATTGATCGCGAATTCGGAGGTGTCCTCCGGAATTCTCACGTTCTCGTGCGTAAGCAGGAATTCGCCGAAATCCTTGTCCAGGGTGAACATCTGTACCCCACGATCGCGGGTTGCGAACACCATCATCGTTGATGGCCCATACAGGCAGTATCCCGCGGCGCATTGCTCCGCGCCGGGTTTCAGGAAGTCCGCGGCGGTTGGGTTGGTCACACCCGCGGGCGCCTTGATGATGGAGAAGATCGTGCCCACCGAGACATTCACGTCAATGTTCGACGAGCCGTCGAGCGGGTCAAACAGCACCAGGTAATGCCCGCGCGGAGCGTCGTCGGGAAGCTGGTAAACCTCCTCCTCTTCTTCCGATGCCAGTCCGGCAACGTGACCATTGTGAGCCAGGGCTTCGATGAATACCTCGTTGGTGATCACATCGAGTTTCTTCTGGGTTTCACCCTGGACGTTCTCGGAACCGGCCGAGCCGAGGACTCCGATCAGATCGCCCTTGTTCACCAGGTCGGAGATTTTCTTGCAGGCGACCGCAATGTCGTTCAGCAAGCCGGTGAATTCGCCGGTGGCGCCCTGGATCTGACGCTGGGTTTCGATGATGTAGTTGGTAAGTGTGGTGCCGATATGCATGTCTGTTTTCCTGGCGGTTGGTGATGAAGTGGTGGGCAATTCCGGTGCGGGCTGCACATTGCGGGTGCATCAGTGCCGCCAACCTCGCCGAAGGCCGAAACAAATGATCGGACCAGGCTTCCAGAGAAGCGCTGATTCGTTCGTCATCGCGCGGAGCGGAGCGGTATTGGTATTCATAAAATATTGATTTTATGAGCTATGTTCGGATTGCCGCGCGTCGCTCGGAATGACAAGTGCATCGATCGGCGCTTCCCCGTGGCAGGCGTGGCGTTTGCATGGAAGCGCGGGGGGCCACAGAATCCGCGCAACCCGCGCCGTTTTCCTGCCCCCGTTTCGGCTGCTGCACGGTACGAATTCGGCGGCGACTTCCCAGGGGGCGGACCGCGGCACGACCGCATGGCCCCGATAGTTTAGCTCCATCCCGCCGGTGCCGTCTCCAAGTGGGCATCCGACGCGGAATTGCATGATCAATCCGGAGGATTCGATGCCCAAGAACGCGCTGTACGCTCAGTCAGGTGGAGTCACGGCTGTCATCAATGCCAGCGCATGGGGGGTGATCGAGGCGGTTCGCGCCCATCCCGCCCACTTTGGAACCTGTTACGCGGCACGGAACGGGATTCTGGGGGTGCTGAACGAGGAGATCATCGATCTCGATCAGGAAGATCCATTCACGCTGGCGGCGCTGCGGCACACGCCGGGAGGTGCGTTTGGTTCCTGCCGTTTCGACCTGGGTGATCCGGACAAGGACCGCAGGCAATACGAACGTCTGGTGGAAGTCTTCCAGGCGCATGACATTGGTACGTTCTTCTACAACGGCGGCGGCGGGTCCATGGATACCGCGCTGAAGGTCGCCCGTATCGGCGACGTGATGGGGTACCCGATCACCGCCGTGGGTGTTCCCAAGACGATCGACAACGACCTGGATGCCACTGACACCAGCCCGGGCTTCGGATCGGCGGCGAAATTCATTGCGACTGTGGTGCGCGAGGCGAGCCTCGACGTCGAATCGATGCATACCAGTTCGACCAAGGTCTTCATACTTGAAGTCATGGGTCGGCATGCCGGCTGGCTGGCCGCGGCCGCGGCGCTGGCGCAGGAGTATGACGGTCAGCCGCCGATGCTGATCCTGTTTGCCGAAATCCCGTTCGACGAGGCCGACTTCCTCTCCAACCTTCAACGCACGATCGAGCGCCACGGTTACTGTGTGGTGGTGGTCTCCGAGGGACTGAAAAAGCAGGATGGCACCCTGTACGCGATCGCGCAGAGCCATGATGTATACGCCTACACCCAACTCGGCGGGGCAGTGCCGCGTCTGGCCGAAATGATCAAGAAAGAGACCGGGCACAAGCTGCACTGGTCGGTGGTGGATTACATTCAACGTGCCGCGCGCCATCTGGCCTCGAAAGTCGATGTCGAACAGGCCTATGCGGTCGGCAAGGCCGCGGTCGAAGGTGTGGTCGCTGGCCACCACAGCTTCATGCCGGTGATCCGGCGCGAGGCCAGTGTCCCCTATCGCTGGAGCATCGATCGGGTGCCGCTGGAACGGGTTGCCAACATCGAGCGGGGCATGCCGCGGGAGTTCATATCCCCTGATGGCTATGGGATCACACAGGCCTGTCGCGACTATCTGAGACCCCTGATCGAGGGGGAGGACTACCCGCCGTTCCAGAACGGCCTGCCCTGTTATTCCCGCATCCGGGGTATCCTGCGTCCCAAGAGGTGTCCGGAATTCCGGATCGAGGAGGATTGACATACCTTCCCGATTGGCCGGTAATTCAGGCTTCCGGTGATGCCTTGGGCTCGTTGGCCCGGATCCGACGGCTGACCCGGATCGCTTGTTCACGCAACCGCAGGAGTGTACCTATGGAACGCATTACACGATTTCCCCGCACCCTGATTCTGCTGGTCGCGCTTGTGCTGAGTCTGCTTCCCGCGACACCCTTGCTCGCTGGGATGCTCGACACCCAGACCCTAATTTCAGCAGCAGGATCCGATCAAGAGCGGGCAGCACTGGTGCAGCGGCTTGGTTCGGCGGACGTTCAGGAGGCGTTGACGCGGATGGGGGTGGATCCCGCTGATGCAAAAGCTCGGGTCGAGCGGCTGACCGACCTCGAGATGGCTGATCTGAGCGCCCGCCTCGATCAACTGCCGGCGGGTGCCGGCGTGCTTGAGGCCGTCTTGATCGTGTTCTTCATTTTCGTGATCACCGATGCGTTGGGAATCACCAATATCTTCGCCTTCGTGGGTCCGGCCCACTGATTGCGTGAAGTTTTCCCCGCTGATCCGGGTTCCGCACAGGCAGCAGCACGGGCGGCAGTCATGGACGAGTCATCTCGTCGCCGCCGCCATTGCCGTGCTGCTGTTATCCGGGTGCGCCACCGCCCCTCAGAGTGCCCGCATCGGGGACACCACTGTGTTGGATCTGCCGCGACAGGTCGAGTTGGCGGAAACCCCTTTTTTCCCCCAGGAGGAGTACCAGTGCGGCCCGGCCGCCTTGGCTACGGTGCTGGTCGGGCTGGGCATCGAGATTACGCCGGAGGACCTGGTGGCCGAGGTATATCTGCCGGCGCGCCAAGGCAGCCTGCAGGCCGAGATGCGGGCGGCCGCGCGAGCCCGGGGGCTCGTCGCCTATCGACTGCGCCCGGAATTGTCGGACGTTCTGGTCGAGGTGGCTGCCGGGAACCCGGTCCTGGTATTTCAGAACCTCGGGCTGAATGTCGCACCGCGCTGGCATTACGCCGTTGTCGTCGGCTACGACCTGGATGCCGGTACCATGATTCTGCGTAGCGGCACTCACGAACGCCATGTCAATGGGATGGCACGGTTCGAACGCACCTGGGCTCGCGGCCAGCGTTGGTCCTTTGTCGCGCTGCCGCCCGAGCAATTGGCGGCGACCGCCGAACCACTCTCCTGGCTGCGCGCGGTGAACGAGTTGGAGCAGACCGGGATGCTGACGGCCGCCGCGACGGGCTATCAGGCGGCTATCGATCGCTGGCCGGACCATCCAGTCGGCTATCTCGGTTTGGCCAACACCCACTTCGCCGCGGCCGATCATGCGGCCGCCGAGGCAACACTGCGCGCCTTGCTCGGTAAACAGCCGCAGCGACACGAGGCCTGGAACAACCTGGCGCATGTGCTGGCCGCGCGCCAATGTGGCAGGGAGGCGCGCCGTGCCGCCGCCTGCGCGGCCGAACTGGCGCCACACGCCGATGTATACGCCCGCAGCGTGCGAAGCCTTGCGGAAGCTGGCGACGGCGGCCGCGATTGCCGGACGTTGCCGCCTTGCCCCGCCCACGGACAGCGCGTGAGTTGGGACAATGCGTTGGTGGTGTCGGAATCCGTCGCGGCTGAACTGATGTCGATACGCCGATGAGGATAACCGCGATCTATCCGGGAACCTTCGACCCGATCACACTGGGACATTCGGATATCATCCGCCGTGGTTCCAGTCTGTTCGGGCGCATCATCGTCGCGGTCGCCGAGAGCCCGAGGAAAGAGCCTTCTTTCTCACTGGCTGAGCGGGTGCGTCTGGCTCAGGCGTCGCTGGCAGGGCTGCCCAATGTCGAGGTACGTGGCTTCGATCGGCTACTGGCGCGGTTCGCGCGGGAGCAAGGAGCGACCGTGATCCTGCGCGGCCTGCGTGCCGTCTCGGATTTCGAGCACGAATTCCAGCTCGCGGCGATGAACCGGCAGTTGGCCCCGGAGCTGGAAACCATGTTCCTGGCGCCAGCCGAGGAATACAGCTTTGTGTCCTCCAGTCTGGTGCGGGAAATCGCTCGACTTGGTGGAGACGTCTCAAACTTCGTCACACCGGCCGTCGCGCATGCCTTGGCCGAACGCTACGCTGATGCCTGAGTTGGCGTCGCAAAGCCGTCGACAACTGACCCAAAGGTGCATCCATGGCCCTGATGATTACCGACGAATGCATCAATTGCGATGTCTGCGAGCCCGAGTGCCCCAACAGCGCGATTTCGCCGGGTGACGAAATTTACGTGATCGACCCGAAGCTGTGTACGGAATGCGTCGGGCATTACGATGAGCCGCAATGTCAGCAGGTCTGCCCCGTGGATTGCATTCCCCTGGATCCCGATCATTCCGAGACGCGCGAGGAATTGATGGCAAAATACGAGCAACTCACTGCGACCTGACCTCTGTATGGTTTTCCCCGTTCCGGTGTGCTGGGCGCGAATTGCATGTTGCATCGCGTCCGTTCTGGTGTTGGTCTTCGGTCCCGCGTCGGCGCGGGATGCGCCTGGTCAGAACGCGGTGGCAAGCGCGCATCCGCTGGCAACCGATGTTGGTGAGGAGATCTTCGCCGCGGGCGGCAATGCCTTCGACGTTGCGGTCGCCGTCACCGCGGCACTGGGTGTCGTTGAACCACAGGGTTCAGGCCTCGGCGGTGGCGGCTTTTTCCTGCTCCACGAGGCCGAAAGCGAGCGTTCGGTGATGGTCGACGCGCGCGAGACCGCCCCTGCCGCCGCGCATGCCGACATGTACCTGGAT
>SLHN01000044.1 GCA_007136145.1 Thioalkalivibrio sp. | reverse complement strand
TTGTTCCGCTGGTCGTCGCCGTCCGGACCCGAGTAGCGGGCAGAGTAGATTCCCGGCTGGCCCTGCAGGTGATCGACCTCGATTCCGGAATCGTCGGCCAGAGCCGGAAGCCCGGTATGGCGGGCTGCGTTGCGTGCCTTGAGGATCGCGTTCTCCACAAACGTAAGACCGGTCTCCTCGCACTCCTCGACCTGCCACTGCGACTGTGGCACGACTTCCAGGCCGATGGGACCGAGCAACTCGGTGAGTTCGCGGATTTTTCCGGCGTTACCGGATGCCAGGACGATTTGGTTCATGGGTTCTCCCGATGATCAGTCCGCCAGGGCTTCCTGCTGCCGCGCCATGATTTCGCGAATTCCCTTTTCGCCGAGTTCCAGCATCGCGTCGAGTTCATCCCTTCGGAATGCATGCCCTTCCGCGGTGCCCTGAATCTCGATCACGCCACCGGCCTCGTTCATCACCAGGTTCATGTCGGTTTCAGCCTGTGAATCCTCGGCATAGTCCAGATCAAGCACTGGCATTCCCTGGAAGATACCGACAGAGATGGCCGCAAGCTGGCCGTGCAGCGGGTTTTTCTTGAACAGGCCTTTTTGCATTCCGTGGTTAACTGCGTCGCAAAGGGCAACGTATCCGCCGCTGATTGCCGCGGTTCGGGTGCCGCCGTCGGCCTGCAGTACATCGCAATCCAGAATGATCTGGCGCTCGCCCATCGCTTCCAGGTCGACAACGGCACGGAGGGCGCGCCCGATCAGCCGCTGGATTTCCAGAGTACGCCCGCCCTGTTTGCCACGCGCGGATTCGCGCACCATGCGATCATGGGTGGCACGGGGCAGCATTCCGTACTCGGCAGTCACCCAGCCGCGGCCCTTGCCCTTCAGGAAGGGCGGTACACGGGTCTCGACGGTCGCGGTGCAGAGCACGCGCGTTTCGCCGAATTCGACCAGTACCGAGCCTTCCGCATGACGGGTGAAATGACGCGTGAAGCGAACCAGGCGCATCTGGTCCGGCTGGCGGCCGCTGGGGCGCATGAGCTTTCCTCGATGTTTGAGTGAGCCGTGCAGTATACGGGAGCCGATTGGCGCATGCGTCTACAATGGGCAAGAGGGCCATTCACGCGATGTCTGCGCAACTGTGAGTGTTGCGTGTGCTCCACCAGCAAGGGAAACCACATGATCGCCAGCATGACCGGCTTCGCACGCCATGACACCGAGGCCGAGGGGCAATCCCTCGTATGGGAACTCAGGAGCGTGAACCATCGCTATCTGGATCTGCGCATACAGGTTCCTGACCCCTTCCGTGCGTTGGAGGCCGAAGTCCGTACCCTGCTGCAACGTTCCCTGGGGCGGGGCAAGGTCGATGCCGCACTGCGTGTCGAGGTCCCGGGAGAGGAAGAGGTCATCCGCTTTGACCCGGTGCGCGCCAAGGCGCTGATCAAGACCATCCGGGAAATCGACCAGATGATGGTAAACGGAGCACGCGTCTCGGCACTGGATATTCTGACCTGGCCCGGAATCATCCAGCGCGACGCACCTGTCGAGGTCGAGTCCTTGCGCGCCGCCGTTCTGCAGGGCCTGGAGGCGGCTATTGCCGATCTGCGCGCAATGCGGGAAGCGGAGGGAGATGTCCTGCACCGAGCGCTGGAAACCCGACTGGATGCGTTCAAGGGTTTAGTCGATCAGCTGCGCGGTAGGCGGGTTGCCATTCTGGAGGAACAGCGCCAGCGCCTGCGCGCGCGTGTCGCTGAGCTGGATCTCAGCCTGGATCCGCAACGCCTGGAGCAGGAGATTGCGTTGCTCGCACAGCGCCTGGATGTCGATGAGGAACTGGATCGTCTCGACGGTCATATTGCCGCGACGCGCGAGATTCTGGCGCGGGAGGAACCGGTCGGAAGGCGACTGGACTTTCTGATGCAGGAGTTCAATCGCGAGGCGAACACCCTGGGTTCGAAATCCCACGACCTCGAAACCACTCGGGTGGCGATGGAGATGAAGGTGTTGACCGAGCAGATGCGGGAGCAGGTTCAGAACGTCGAATAGTCCCATGGCGGGCCGCGCGAGGCCCTTGAAAACTCACTCCAGGCCCCCAGATATCTGTCAAGAAAAACAGACATGATTGGAGGCAAGACCATGGCACTGATGCGTTACGAACCCTGGAGCCTGTTGAACCAGTTGTCGCGTGAACTCGAGCGTTTGCAGGATGGCAACGGCCGCGAGGAGCCGGCGATCACCGCCGACTGGAGCCCGGCGGTGGACATCCGCGAGGAATCCGATGGCTATGTGCTGCACGCCGATCTGCCTGGCGTCGATCCGAAGGATATCGAGGTGAACATGGAGAACGGTGTGCTCACTATCCGCGGCGAGCGCAAGCACGAAACCAAGGAAGAGGGCAAGAACTACAAGCGTGTCGAGCGTGTGCGTGGCAGCTTCTTCCGCCGGTTCGCGCTGCCGGATACGGCCGATTCGGAGAACATCTCGGCACGCTGCCAGAATGGGGTGTTGGAGGTCCGCATTCCGAAACAGGCCAAGGTACAACCGCGCCGCATATCGGTAGAGAGCTGAGCTGAGTTCCAGGGGACTTCGGAGTTGAAGTTCGTTCGTCATCCGGGTACCGCGCCGGGCTGGCTGGTACGGTACCCGAACACCCTGGATCGAGGCGCACCGTGACCGTCCCCGTCCGATCTTCGGCGTGGGCAACGGCGCGGCTTTGCGCGCGCCGAGATTTTCGCGCCGCCGTAGAGCGCGCCGTCCGGACTTCCGGGCGACCTGCCTCGACTTGTCTGTCGGTCTCGGGGCATGATCGTTCGGACCGTGGCGTTTGCCCTTGAAGCCACATTCACGCGTTTCTTCCTGACGGGGTCGGGCATGGAATTCAAGGATTACTACAAGACACTTGGCGTGCCGCGTTCAGCGAGTCCGGATGAAATCAAGAAGGCATACCGACGTCTTGCCCGGATGTACCATCCCGACGTAAGCACCGAGGCGGACGCCGAGGCCCGGTTCAAGGAAGTCAACGAAGCCAATGAAGTGCTCAGCGACCGGGACAAGCGGAGCGCTTACGATCGGCTGGGTGCCAACTGGCGTGCCGGGCAGGATTTCCGTCCACCACCTGGGTGGGCGGGACGCGCGGGTTCGGGAAATTCGCGGGGAGCGGGCGTTGACGGATTCTCGGACTTCTTCGAATCTCTGTTCGGTGCGCGAGGTGCCCGCGCTGGAGCAGGCTTTCAGACGCGGGGGGCGGATCGTTCGGCGATCGCGAAGATAACGCTGGACCAAGCCATGCACGGCACCGAGGTGACGGTTAGCGGTGGCGACAACGGGGCCGGCAGGAGAGTGCGTATCCCCGCTGGTGCGCACAACGGGCTTCGCTTGCGCGTGCGCGGGCAGGGTGAGCCGGGGGTCGGTGCCGGAGCTCCGGGCGATCTGCTGCTAGAGGTTCGCGTGCTGCCTGATCCGCGCTACCGGCTCGATGGACGTGACCTGCACCGGGATCTGCCCATCACTCCCTGGGAGGCAGCGCTGGGGTCTACCATCGAGGCCCCCACCCTCCAGGGTATGGTGCACCTGAAGATACCGCCCGGTACGCAGTCCGGGAAGGTGATGCGGCTCAAGGGCCGAGGCCTTCCGGGCAAGACTGCCGGTGATCTCTTCCTGCGGCTGATGATCGAGGTACCACCCGTGGACGAGGCTGGAGCCTGGTACGAGGAAATGGCCAGAACCTCGGATTTCCAGCCCCGATCGCGTTTGCGGCCGTAAGCAGGAACCCGCAGGAGCGCACCTAACTGGCCATGCTTGCCACCTCGAAGTATGAAAGGTGTAGGCGTAGGGTGCCAATGAGCGCAGCGAATTGCGCCGCTCGAGGCCCGGAGGCCAGCCGGCGCGATATCGGTGCGGTTCGGCTACGCCTCACGGCACCCTACAGGGGACTTTCA
>SLHN01000114.1 GCA_007136145.1 Thioalkalivibrio sp. | reverse complement strand
GAATTTCGTGAGGATCGTCCCGGTGAGGCGCTCAAAGGGAATCGCCTGCGGGATTCACCGGAGTTGATGGCCAATCTGACACTCGGGTATCAAACTGGCCCGTTGCAGACGGCTTTGCTCTTGAATTATGTGAGTAGTCGTTATGGTGATGGGCTGAACACCCGCGAGTTCACGACTGAGAGCACCGGCATTTGGGGTGGTCGGATGCCGAGTCACTATACGGTGGATCTGACGACAGACTATGATGTCAATCCCCGGTTCAGCGTTTTTGGTGCCGTGAGGAACCTGACTGACGAGCACTATATCGCCGGTCTGCGGCAAGGTATCTACGTCGGGCCCGAGCGAAGCTTCGAATTGGGTGCGCGCTATCGGTTCTAGCAGCCTGTTGAAACTGGACCGTCAGTAGAGGTGGCCGGAATCTCCGGCCGCCCTTTGCCCTTCGAACTATTGGAGACGGTAGGCGAAGAGGCCGTAATCCGGCTCCGGGTTTCTCGTGGTCGCCGGCATGGCGGGCGCTGTACAGCGGATGCTGCTCGTCTCTTCCCGTGTCCGGCGAACCAACGGCCACAGCCGCCGGTGTGGATGCTACCTATTCCTGTGGCGACCTTCCGCCGCAACGATCTGTTTGGAGCTTCGCAATCCACGCGCGTGATCGCGTGGTTCGGCCCTTGACTCCAGGGTTGCAAACAGTAATCATTCCCATTAACGTTTATTGGCGCTACCGGCCGGCATACTAAGGCTTCGGGATCACCGGATCTCCGAACTGCCCCGGAATGTCGTGTCGGCCTGCTTCTCCGTCCGCCAGCCAGAGGGAGCCAATGGTCAATGGTGTCCCAGCCAGCAGGAACGGTCTTCACTTCAGCCATCAAGGGAGAACGAGATGTCCTGCAGTCAACAAGCCATCGTCCACCATGGTTCATCAGTTCCCAGGGTCGACATCATCCACCCGAAATCCCCGGCGGCGACGGTAGCGGAGTTCCCATGCACGAAGGGGTGCTCCGGTTGCCGTCACCGCTGGCACAGGCAAGAGGAGGTGACGCGGTGATGGACATTCAACGCATGATTACCCAGGGCGCGAGTTGGCCCGTCGCGCTGGACCATCTGCCCGCATTGCTCGACGTCGTCGATGATCGGGCAATCCCGCTGGATATCTGCCTGGATCAGGGTACCGGAAGCGTTTCGCTGCATACCGAGCCGGTACGTTGCCGACTATGCGATCGCACTTTGTTGGTCGCTGGTCCGGGGACCTCACTGTCGATCGATCTGGATCTTCTCGCCGAGGCGCGCGCGGTCAGTTGTATCGTCGGATCATCGCGCCGTATCAGTCTCGAACTGGTTGGCCGGGGCCGCAATGCCTTGCTGACGATCACTGGCCCGCAACCCGGGAGCGGGCTGGCCGGTGATGTGTGGCAGTTGGTCATGGAGGCGCTGATGCCAGAGCCCGGATTTTTCCGGGGTTTCCGCGACGGACCGGTGGCCACCCCGCGAAGCGTGGGCTGTGTCTTCTAGTTGGCGACGAGAGTTAAGCGAGAAAACAGCCACGGAGGAATACGGAAACCACGGAGAACGAATTGGCCAACCAGCTTGTCCAGGTGGGTCCGTGTCTTCCGTGGCTCGTCCGTGCATCCCGGAGCGTTTCCGCCAGCCATGTTCGCCGGCGTGAAAGAACCTGCGTAGCGTGCCGTGAGCCGCGGCCGAACCGCACCGATCCCACGCTAACCATGCCCGCGAGGCTCCCGGGCCTCGAGCGGCGCAATTCGCTGCGCTCATTGGCTCCCTACGCCTTTTCGCGCTTGGCGAAATGTTTCAGCCAGATTTCGGCTGGACCGGGTTTTC
The DNA here is from genome assembly GCA_007136145.1 of Thioalkalivibrio sp. GTDB lineage: Bacteria > Pseudomonadota > Gammaproteobacteria > Ectothiorhodospirales > Ectothiorhodospiraceae > Thioalkalivibrio. The sequence goes on along the minus strand of SLHN01000114.1, from coordinate 2,159 downwards.
CGTACAGATATCCCTGATGGATGATTTCGGCCCGGGCGTTCAGGAAGGCGGCATGTTCGGCGGTCTCGACACCCTCGGCAACCACCTTCAGGCCGAAGGTCTCTGCAATTTTCAGGATCGTCTCGACCAAGGCGGCATCATCCGGGCTCGTGGGTGCATCCTGGATGAAGCTCTTGTCGATCTTCAGCTCATGAATCGGTAGACGTTTGAGGTAGGAAAGAGAGGAATATCCAGTGCCGAAGTCGTCCACAGAAAATCGAATCCCCATCGACTGAAGATTACGCATCTTGCCCACCACTTCCTGATCGTTGTCGATCATCAGGCCTTCGGTCATCTCCAGCGTCAGGTAGGAAGGGTCGACCTCGGTGCTGTCGACGATCTCCTTCAGCCAGGGTACGAATCGCGGCCTCCGGAAGTGTCGCGGACTGATATTGACCGACACATGAAAGGGTTTGCCTTGCTTCGTTTGTTCGGCAACGAGCTCGCAAGCGCGCCGCGTCACCCACTCGCCGAGTTCGACGATCAGATCCGATTCCTCCGCGACCGATATGAAGAGACCCGGCGAAATCAGCCCACGCTCGGGATGCTGCCAGCGGACCAGAGCTTCGAATCCGACGATCTGTCGGCGTGGAGTGACCTGTGGTTGCAGGAACAGCCGCAGCTCCCCTGCGGTTATGCCCTGGCGGAGTTCGCGTTCGAGTTGGAATCGCGACTGCGCGGCTGCGTCCATGCCGGCTTCGAAAAAGGCGGTTTGATTGCCGCCGGACTTCTTCGCCTTGCTCAGTGCCGCGGCAGCGCGGCGCAGCATCTCCTGCGCCGAATCAACGGCATTGATATCGCGATCGGAGTCTTCGTCCGGGCTTCCCGGACAAAGCAGTGTAATACCGACAGCGGCAGTAACCTTGACCACGTCGGCTTCGACGTGGAAAGGTTCCTCAAGGCTGCGATGAATCCGTCGCGCGGCGGCGAGCACATCGCGGCTGGCAAAGTCTGGTTGTGGAATGAGTCGGAGCATCAGGATTCCGAACTCGTCCGCGCCGAGTCGGGCAACGGTGTCATTGTCCCGCACCAGGTGGTTCAGGCGTTTCCCGATCGCCTTCAGCAATTGATCGCCATAGGGCTGTCCGCCCGCATCATTGAGTGTTTTGAACCGGTCGATATTGACCAGAAGCAGAGCGATGCATTGCGTTCGCTGCGCATTGTTCTCCAGAAGTTGGGAGAGGCGGCTGACCAGCAGTGTGCGGTTCGGAAGACCGGTCAGCAGATCGTAGAAGGCAAGACGGTGAATTTCCGCTTCGGCGCGCTTCAGTTCCGAAACGTCCTGTTTGAGGGCGAGGTAGTGACGAATCGTTCCACCCGGATCGCGGACGGGCGTCATGGTTGTGAGTTCCACGTATCCACGCCCGTCCTTGCGCTGGCTTACGAGCTCACCCCGCCAGACTCTACCGTGCGAGATGGTCTGCCACATCTCCTCATAGGTTTCCGAACCCGTGGTCCGGGACTGGAAAATTCGTGGATCCGCGCCCAGCAATTCTTCCCTGGAATAGCCGGATCGAGTGACACATGCCTGGTTCACGTACTCGATCCGACCCTCGTCGTCCGTGATCACGATGCTTTCCGGACTCTGATCGACAGCCAAGGAAAGCTTGCGCAGTTCCGATTCCGCCGCCTTTCGTTCACTGATATTGTTGAAGGCCACCACGGAGCCGGTTATGTTGCCGGCTTCGACCAGCGGGGTCACGATCACTTCGGCGGGAAAGCCGGAGCCTCCCTTGGGCGCGAACCATTCTTCTCCCTTGCGAGAACGGCCATCCCGGATCGTCTTGAAGCACTTGCTTTGTTCCCATGGATAGGGCTGGCGATCGCTACCTCTGAAATGGAAGAGGTTGTGTGGTTTTTTTCCAAGCACCTCGGAGGCAACGTAGCCAAGCATTTTCAGCGCGGCTGGATTGATGAAAATGCAGGTGCCTCTCGCGTTGGTGCCGTATACCCCTTCACCGAGCGCGGAAAACACGGCTTTCTGTCGTGAATCGGTGGACATCGCGCGCCGGTATTTCACCCACAGGCGGACACTGATTGCGGCCAACACTATCAGAGCGAGCAGAAGTGGCAGCCCGACCGCGGCTTCCCTGAATGACAGCGGTGCCCAGTGCCCGCTT
>SLHN01000026.1 GCA_007136145.1 Thioalkalivibrio sp. | reverse complement strand
CGCGCCGGAGCGCCCATGCAGTCGCTGGAATCGGCTCTGGCCGTCGCCGGCCAGGGGCTGGCCGGCGACCGTTACAGCGAGGGCACCGGGCACTGGCACCCGGTCGAAAGCTGTGAGGTGACGCTGATCTCCGAGGATGATCTGGACCGCGCAGGGCGACGGATACCGGTCGCTCTGGATCGTGGCGAGCATCGGCGTAACCTGGTGATCACGGGGATTACTACCGATCTGCCGGAGGATGGGAGTTTCCGGATCGGCGAAGCGCGCTTCGAGTACTGGAAACCCCGCCCCCCCTGTGGCTACATCAACCAGGTCACTGGGAACAACATGGCGAAGGCGCTGGGGCGTAACAGCGGCGTCTGTCTGCGCGTTCTGGAGACCGGAAAAATCCGTGTCGGAGATTCACTGATCCGGGATCCCTGAACGGGGGCACGCGCCACTTGCGGGTGCGACGAGGCAGCCGCGGCGGGTCTGGGAACGCTGACTGACCGATTATCGCGACGAACGACACCTTCAGCCGCAATCGCAGCCGCGCGCGCAATGACAAATGCGTTGTTCATACTGCCTTGGACCTGAAACCATCCCCGGGAATCAGCAATCACCGACGCGCTGACCCTTGAGATGGACACTCATTTCCATCGGCCCCATGGGCGTGACCATCTGGGCATCCATCGTCCCCTCGACCCGATCCCCAAGGAACTGCATTTCCGCATTCATGACCATATCCATGCCATCCTCGTGCTGGCAGGTCATGGTGTAGGTCATCCCATCATCCCGCACGTCCATGTCGGTCAGTTCACACTCCTCCACGTCGACCTCGAAGGCCAGACCTTGTTGCACGTCCTCGCTCGTGACGCACTCACGAGTCGATTCCCGCTGCTCGGGCATTGGGGTTCCGGGAAAACTCGTTATCGTGCTCATCTCCCACTCCCCGGGCTGAATGTTGGGTTGCACGGCGAGTGCGGCCACGGGAATGGCAAGCAGGGCGGCAATGGCGAATTTGCGAACGGGCATCAGGTAATTCCTTTATCGTTGGAAGGGGTTAGGAGGCCGGCTGGCACCTCCGAGTCGGAACCGTTATCCAGTGGTCGAGCTTGGGTCAAGGCAGTAACGCTGCCACGCCCATGAGCCACGGTCAATTCCTGGTGCTACCCTTCGGGTCTGGTGCGCGACGCCGCACGCTGAATCCATTCAGCGTAAAAGTCACGGCCACGCCCGGGGGACACCACGCCGCGGCGGCGGTTGGCGGCCAGTGGATTCTCCGACGCGAAACCGAAAACTGGAGGTTCGATGCAATTCCGAAGCATTCCGAACACATGCTGGGGTTCCGCGCTCAAGAAATCGCTGGTCGCCTTGATTCTGATGGCACTGGCGGGTTGCTCTCCAGGACCGGAGCCACTTTCCCCGCTGGCCTACAACGCCACGATACTTGCTTTCGGGGACAGTCTGACCGCGGGCACGGGTGCCAACCCGGCTGCATCGTATCCGGCTCAGCTTGAATCCCTGGCTGGGCGTCGCGTGATCAACGCCGGACGCCCCGGAGAGCTTTCGCGCGACGGGGTCGAACGACTCCCGTCGCTATTGGACGAACACCAACCGGATCTGCTGATCCTGATCCATGGCGGTAACGATTTTCTGCGCCGGCTGGACATTGCCGAAACCCGTGGAAACCTCGCCACGATGATCCAGATGGCCCGCGAACGCGGGGTCGAGGTCCTGCTGGTCGCCGTGCCCGCGCCCACATTGCTACGCCTGCGCAGCGAAGCGATCTACAGCGAACTCGGCTCGGAATTCCGCATCCCGGTCGAAAACGACGCACTAGCCCATATTCTTTCACGCAACGCGTTGAAGGCTGACCCCATTCACCCCAACGCGGATGGCTACCGCGTCCTCGCGGAGCGCGTCCATCGACTCCTGATCGAGGCCAAGGCCCTTTGATCAACCCCCTTCCTGAAGCGCGCCGCCAGCCACCGGGACGACCGAAGCGGGCTCTTTCACGCCAGTTGATATGGCCCGGGGCAAGCGTCCGGCGCGCCACCCCCGGATGATGAAAGCGGAAGCGCCCATGGAGTGTGGCTGCTCGCGGCCGAATGCAGCGCTGGATCATCGCCGGTGCCGAACAATGTGAGCGACTATCGCGCTAGCGCACCGCGGCCAGGAAGTGCATGTGGCGTTCGTACTGCTCCAGCACGTCGTGAATCACGTCATCCTTGCCCCAGCCCATCACATCATAGTCCTGCCCGCCCTCCTTCAAGTGCACCTCGGCCCGGAAATATTTCAGTTTTTCGAGCCGCTTGTCCCCGGTATCCCGCATCACGAAGGTAGGAGGTTCGTAGGGACGTGGATGCACCGAGTAGAAGAAATCGATCTCGTCGCCATGAAGCACCTCCACCCAGACGCGATCGTCCTCACCCTCGCCTACTTCAACAGACAGGTTCTGCTTGCGCAATTCTTCCCCAACCTCGGACAGCGCTGGTTTGACTACATCGTGGATATATCGCACAACCTCGCGGCGCTTGGGTTGATGCATCATCGCGTGCAAACGGTTTTTCCAATTTCGCGCACCTCGCGGTCCCGTCGGGGTCATCCGTGCCTCGTGCAGACTGATCCGCTTCTTCGCCTCGAGACGAAGCGCACTCAGCAACCCCCAGCACATCAGGATCATGATGATCGTGAACGGCAATGCGCTGGCGATCGTCGCGGTCTGCAGCGCGGCCAGGCCACCGGCAATCAGCAGCGCGGCCGCGACCACGCCTTCAACAATGGCCCAGAAAATTCGTTGCCAGGCCGGGGAATCGTCCCGCCCCCCCGAGGTCAGGATGTCCACCACAAGCGAGCCCGAGTCCGACGAGGTAACGAAAAAGGTAACCACCAGCAGGGTTGCAATCATGGCCATCAGGGTGGAAAACGGTAGCTGTTCGAAGAACTGGAACAGTGCTACCGAGGTATCCGCCGCAACTGCGTCGGCCAGCTCGGTGATCCCCTGCACCATGATCATATGCAGCGCCGTGTTGCCGAAGAAGGTCATCCACATCAGCGTGAAGCCCAGCGGCACCAACAACACACCGAACACGAACTCTCGGATGGTGCGTCCGCGCGAGACCCGTGCGATGAACATCCCAACGAACGGCGCCCAGGCAATCCACCACCCCCAATAGAACAGCGTCCAGCCGCCAATCCAGTCGGTGGGCTCGTAGGCGTAAAGATTGAAGGTCATGCTGAACAGATTGGAGATGTAGTTCCCGGTGTTCTGCACCAGTGTCTGCAACAAGAACACCGTGGGACCGGCCACCAGCACAAAGGCCAGCAGTGCGCCCGCGAGAATCATGTTCAACACCGAAAGGCGGCGGATTCCGGCATCCAGGCCCAGTGCCACCGAAACAGTGGCAATAGCGGTGATCGCCGCGATCAGAATGACCTGAATCGTCACGTTATTCGGGATGCCGAACAGGTATTCCAGGCCAGAGTTGATCTGAATCACGCCGAATCCAAGGGAGGTGGCCACGCCGAAAATCGTCCCCAGAACGGCAAAGATATCCACCGTATGACCGATGGGTCCGTAAATGCGATCACCGATCAACGGATACAGCGACGAACGGATGGTCAGAGGAAGACCATGGCGAAAAGCGAAGTAGGCCAGCGAAAGCGCGACCACCGCATAGATCGCCCAGGCGTGGACGCCCCAGTGAAAGAAGGTGATGCGCATTGCCTGACGGGCCGCCTCAACCGTCTCCGGATCACCAACTGGCGGTGTAACATAATGCATCACCGGCTCCGCCACACCGAAGAACATCAGGCCGATGCCCATGCCCGCGGAGAACAGCATCGCGAACCAGGATGTGTAGGTATAGTCAGGTTCGCTGTGATCAGGCCCCAGCCGGATTCGACCAAAGCCGGAAAGCGCAAGCGACACGGTGAAAACGATGAAACCGGCCACCGCCAGCACATAGAACCAACCTGCCGACTCCGAAACCCAGGCCTGTACCGCGCTGAACAACGTTCCGGCAGGCTCGCTGAAGACGGCGGCGAATAGAACCAGCGCCAGCGTCAGGACGGCCGAGATGATAAACACCGGCGGACTGATCTGAATTCTGGGGGTATTGCTTACTGTCTGCTCCGATGAAGCCATTTTCGTGCAAGCTCCTGTCGCCTGACGGTGGGCGTCACAGCCAGCCAGTATTGTACGCCGCCGGCACCAACTTGTAAGGCGAAACCATGCCACGAGTGTCGTCCGACAGGGAAGGCCGGTGGTTCGCTGCGCTCAGTGCCGCCCGCGGCTGAGGCGCAAGGTATGGTGGCGCGCGCAGAAACCGGGCGCTCGCCCTCACGGACTTCATTCGAACCCTGGATTTGGCTGGTTTCTGTCCTATGCTTATGAATCGGGAACAATGAACAATAGACTCCGAGAAATCATGAGAATGTATACCTACATCGGGTGGGCCGCTCTGACATCGTTTGCGCTGGGCGCCAGCCAGACGGCCCATGCAGCCTGGGATCCGGGCACGGCGCTCTCCTCATGGGAGAGCAGCCATATGATACGGGTGCAGGAGCGCACGCAACCGCGAACGACCTTTCGCGGACGACCGGAGTTTCCACCTCCCGGCTACCTGGCGGAGTTCGACGAACCGCGCGGCCAGCAGCGGGAATCCGGTAGCCAGAGCCGCGGTCGGTTCCAGGACCTGCAAGCAGGACCCTCTGCCGGCCGCGAGATGGAGAGGCCGGAATACGCTCCTGGCAGCCGGAGTGGCCAGTACCCAGGCGCCCGAATGGAATTCCCGGGCGGCAGCAGACCTGGAGGTACACCATCCCAATTTCCGGAAAGGGTTCAGGAGACACCGGTCAGGCCCACCTGGGCCCAGCCTCCCGCTCCGCCGCCGCGCGGCACGATGGAACCTGCCAGGCCTTACGGGGCGTGGCCTGAAAGGGATGAATTACCACCAAGCCGACCACGCTGGCAGGCACCAGCCTCGCCGGGCTCGGGTGATTACGAGCACCAGTGGCCGGCCAGCCCCGGTTCGGGAAGCAGCTTCCAGACCCAGCCCGAATTTCACTCCGGCAGCGTCCCGGGACGCAGTCGCCCCGGTGGTACGCCGGACCGTTTCACGAGTCCACCGGAGTTCCCAGGGCCAAGGTCCGACTGGCAGCGCTGATCCAAGTGAAAGTTATCCGCGGGGTGCCGTGAGGCGAAGCCGAACAGCACCGACACCGCGCCAGCTTTGAGCTCCAGGGCCGCGAACGGCGCAATTCGCCGCGCTCATTGGCGCCCTGCGCCCCTCGCCATCAGGAGTGCTGGCGGCCTATCTGGCTTGAGTGCCCGTAGCCGCAACCTTGCGCCAGATCAGCGTGAAATTGTCCGCCGGCATGGACACGGTGTCGACCAGCCGAAGCGCGTGCCCCGAGGCTTCACGCGTCAGGTCATCCACATCGCGGACCCCCATTCCCGGATCCGAGCCGCGCAGGGCTTGGTCGAACTGGAAATTGGACGCAGCCGTATGCCTCCCGCCACGGGCAAACGGGCCGTACATCGCGAACACTCCTTGCGGCCGCAGGCTCCGGCCCACACCCGCAAGCATCGCAATCACTTCCGGCCAGTGCATGATATGCGCGGTATTGGCCGTGAAGGCGTAATCGAATGTTTCCTCCGGCCACTCGCCCCCGGCATCCAGAACGCGGGTTGGCCGAACGTTCTCCAACCCCGCATCGGTGCGCCAGGCTTCGATGCCGGCGACATGCGCCGCAACATCGCTGGGCTGCCAGATCAGATGTGGCAGATGATGAGCGAAATAGACGGCATGCTGGCCGGTTCCGCTGCCAACTTCGAGCACGCTCCCGGGACCATCGAACCATTGGCGCAGCACGCGCAGGATCGGATCCCGGTTCTGCTCGGCCGAGGTCGCAAAAGGCTTGTTGGTCAACACGAATCCTCCGCGAACAGGGAAAATCGGATGGGCGTTCGGGGCTGCAAGGCTACGCCGCCGCAGGGCAGACTCCCACAAGGGCACGAACGCGCGGTAGCGCCCCATTCGCGCGAAAGGTTCGTCGGTGAAGCTTTCCCGCGGATCAAGAAAGGCTTTGCCACCACTCAGCGCTCAGGCAGCCGCGCGCGCAGCCAATCGATCGTAGCTGCGGTCGCAGGGTCATGCGGATGAATACCACGGCCTTCCGCGGCGAAGTCTTCCTGCACGCGACCAGCAAGCTGCTTGCCCAATTCCACGCCCCATTGATCAAAGGCGTTGATACCCCAGATCGTGGCCAGCAGGTAGATCTTGTGCTCGTACAGGGCGATCAGCGCGCCGAGACTGCGTACATCGAGACGTTCGAGCAGAATCACGGTACTTGGTCGGTTGCCGGGAAAACTCCGGTGAGGAACGAGGTGGGCGATGACCTCATTCGGCAACCCTTCGGCCGCCATTTCCGCAGCCACTTCGGCTCCGGTCTTGCCGAATGCCAGCGCCTCCGCCTGGGCAACCAGGTTGGCGAGCAGAATCGGATGGTGCTCCGGCAAGCCATGCTCGGGACGCGCGACGCCGATGAACTCGGTTGGCGCCCAGCGCGTGCCCTGATGCAGCAATTGGTAGAAGGCATGCTGCCCATCGGTTCCCACCGCCCCCCAGACCAGCGGCCCAGTGTCATGCTCCGCTGGCGAACCATCATGGAGTACCCCCTTGCCGAGACTCTCCATTTCAGCCTGTTGCAGGTAAGCCGGCAACAGTTGCAGGCGCTCATCGTAAGGCAGCACGACACGGGCGCAGGCACCGAGCATGTTGTGGTTCCAGATATCCACCAGCGCCATGCGCAGGGCGGCATTTTCCCGCGCCGGGCTTGCAAGGACGTGCTGATCCATTTCGTGGGCTCCGGCGAGAAAGCCGCGGAAGCCGTCCATTCCCAGGTACAGCGCGATCGGCAGACCAATCGCCGACCAAACCGAATAGCGCCCGCCGACCCAGTCCCAGAATCCGAACATGTTGCGGGTATCGATTCCGAACTCCGCAACACGCTCGGAATGGGTGGAGACTGCAACGAAGTGTCGAGCGACAGCCTCCGGATGCTCGGTATGCCGGAGTAGCCAAGCCCGGGCCGAGCGGGCATTGGTCAGGGTTTCCTGCGTCCCGAAGGTCTTCGATGCCACCACGAACAAAGTGGTCTCCGGGTCCACCTCGCGCAGAACCGCATCGAGTGCGCCACCATCGACGTTCGACACGAAATGCATGCGCAATGGCTCACCCCCGCGCATCGCCGGGGCAAACGGAGCCAAAGCCCTGCACACCATCCGCGGCCCGAGGTCGGAGCCACCGATTCCGATGTTGACGACGCTTCGGATCGGCTTTCCCGAATAGCCGAGGTGGCGACCTTCGCGAACAGCCTGCACGAATTCTTCGATCGCATCGAGCACCGCATGCACATCGCCGACTACATCACGACCATCGACGATGCAGGTGTCTTCGCGCGGCAGACGCAAGGCGAGGTGAAGCGCGGCGCGATCCTCGGTGGTGTTCACGTGCACACCTTCACGTTGGCGCTTCAGCGCGACCATCGCGCCCGAACTTTCGGCCAATGCATACAGACTGTTCCAAGCCGGCGCGTCCAGGCGCTGCCGGGCCCAGTCCAGCCTCAAGCCGGCGACGCTGAGCACATCGCGCTCGGCGCGTCCGGTGTCCTCCGCGAACAGCGCGCGCAGCGAGACTCCGCGCAATCGGTCGAGTTCCTCGGCAAGCTTCGACCAGGCAGTCGGGCGGGTATCGGGCTGCGGCACGGGGTCACCTCGGGCAGGAAATATGCAGGCACCCTAAACTACAATGGCAGGCGCGGTCATACAACGCTTTACCGGAGCAAGAATGCGCATCCTATTTGCGAGCAGTGAGGCCTTTCCATTGGTCAAGACCGGCGGCCTGGGCGACGTCAGCTCCAGCCTTCCCACGGCACTGAGGCGGCGCCGCCATGATGTGCGCCTGGTCCTGCCGGCCTATCCCCGCGCAGCCCAACGCCTGGCCGACCCGACACGCCTCCCCGGCCCCGCGGATGCGCCATGGAGCCTGATCCAGGGCCTCCTTCCGGGCACCTCGGTGATGGTCTACCTGGTCGACTGGCCCGTGTACTTCGAACGTGACGGAGACCCCTATCGCGCCACCAATGGCACCGACTGGCCGGACAATCCGCAGCGGTTTGCCGCGTTCGCCCGTGCCATTGCCGCCATCAGCACCGATGACGCACAACTCGATTGGGCTCCGGAGGTCCTGCACGTCAATGACTGGCAGACCGGACTGGCGCCCGTCTTCCTTCGCGACCATCCGCGTCGCCCGGGGATCCTGTTCACCATCCACAATCTTGCCTATCAGGGCATCTTTCCGGCTGCCACTCGCCATGCACTCGGTTTGCCCGAAGACCTCTGGCACATGGAAGCACTCGAGTTTCACGACCAGCTCTCGTTCATGAAGGGTGGCCTGGTGTTCTCTGACCTGATCACCACGGTGTCACCCACCTACGCTCGCGAGATTCAGACACCGGAGTCCGGAATGGGGCTGGATGGCGTGTTGCGGGCCCGCGCGGCAAGCCTGCATGGCATTCTGAACGGCGTCGATTACCGGGAGTGGGACCCGGAAAAAGACGGTTACCTTGCCGCGCACTACAGCATCGATAACCTCTCCGGGAAGGCTCGGAACAAGGCCGCACTGCAGGCGGAACTGGGACTCCCGGTGCGCGAGGACATTCCGTTGCTCGGTTACGTGGGCCGGATGGTTTCACAGAAGGGGATTGATCTGCTGCTGGAATCCTGCGCGCCCTTCCTCGCTGCCGGTCGGATGCAACTGGCACTGGTAGGCAACGGTGAACGCTGGTTCGAGGACAGCGCGCGTAACCTGGCTCACAGCTATCCCGGAGCCTGCAGCGTGGTCATCGCCTATAACGAGGGGCTTGCACACCGGGTCGAGGCTGGTGCCGACGCTTTCCTGATGCCGTCACGTTTCGAACCCTGTGGCATGAATCAGCTCTACAGCCTGCGTTACGGAACACCGCCGATCGTCCATGCGACCGGTGGACTCGCGGACACCGTGATCGATGCCAACCCCGCGACGCTGGAAGATGGCACCGCGACCGGCTTCTGCTTCGTACCGGCGGGCACCGCGCAGTTGACCGGAGCCATCGAGCGGACACTGTCACTTTTCAACGAGCCGGGGCAGGAACGCTGGCGCATGGTGATGCGTAACGGCATGGCTAGGGACTTTGGCTGGAACGCGAGTTCCACCGCCTATCTGAACCTCTACCGCAGCCTGAAGCCCACGACCTGAACCCCCCGGCCGCGCTGGATCAAGTCACGAACGCTCACGGGTGCCTCCGTTCACTGGGTTATAATGTCGGTCCGACGAACGCAACCGGAACAGGGCCGGCGACAAGTCCGGCCCTGTTCGTGCAAACCAGACGAAAGGAATCCATGACCCGAACCGACGAACGCTTTCTCCCCAAGGACCGGGAGCTGCGCGCACGCGTGCGTCTCTTCGGCGACCTGCTGGGCCGGGTCATCCGCAGACTGGAGGGGGAAGCCGTGTTCAATGCGGTGGAAACCCTGCGCAAGGGCTTCGTGAGCCTGCGCAAACGCGAGGATCCGCGCCTGCGACAGCGAATGATGCGCTGCATCGTCGATCAGGACCCGGAAATGACCGAGCGCATCATCCGCGCGTTCAGCATCTATTTCAGCCTGGTCAATATTGCGGAGGAAGATATCTTCTACCGTTGGCGCCGCGCCCAGGTCAGCAGCGGCGATCCGCTGTGGGTGGGTTCGTTCGACCGTACCCTGCGCGATCTGCACGCGGAGGGCATCACCGCCACCGAATTGGAACAACTGCTTTCGGAACTCAGCTACACCCCGGTATTCACCGCGCATCCGACCGAGGCACGCCGGCGCACGACCATGCAGAATCAGCGGCGGGTCTTCCAGACGGCGGATCGTCTCAACCAGCCACGGATCGGAAGTGCGGAACGGCAACTACTGATCGAGGAGCTCGAGAGCCAGATCCAGATCCTCTGGCGCACCAACGAAGTACGGGTAAAGAAACCGCAGGTCAGGGACGAGATCAAGTACGGGCTGTTCTACTTCGAGGAGAGCCTGTTCGAGGCGATTCCCCTTGCCTACCGTTTTCTCGAGAGAGCCGTGCGCCGCACCTACGGTACCCAGGCCGATGGCAGCCTGCCGATCCACATCCCTGCCTTCCTGCGCTTCGGATCGTGGATCGGGGGCGATCGGGACGGCAATCCGAACGTGACCCCAGGGGTCACCGCCTTGGCCTGCAGACTGGCGATGCAGCAGGTGTTGCGCGAGTACCTGAAGCGGGTCGCGTACCTGCGCAATGTACTGACTCACTCGTCGCTGATGTGCGAGCCGTCCGCTGCTTTCCTCGCCAGCCTGGAAGCCGACAACAGCATTTCTCCGGCAGTGTTCCAGGGCTCGATGGACCGCTACGAAACAGAGCCGTACCGGCGCAAACTCCAGGTCATGACGTATCGCCTGAAGGAAACGCTGGCGACCGTGGATCGGCGGCTGGCGGGCGAGGCCGCGGTTCTGCCGACGAGTTCCGCGTACACCGGCGCCGATGCGTTGCTGGCCGACCTCAGGGCGATCCGTGATTCGCTGATCGGCCACGGAGAACGTAACCTCGCGGGCGGCGAACTCACCGATCTCATTCGCCTGGTCGAAACCTGCGGCTTCCACCTGCACCACCTGGATGTACGTCAGGAGTCGACGGTACATACCGCAACGGTGTCGGCGATCCTCGCCCAGACTAACCTCGCAGAGGACTATGATGCACTGAACGAACCGGCCCGGCTGACTTTGCTGGGCGAACTCATCGACCGGGATGAACTCCCGAGAATCGATCATGAGACCCTGGATGAGGCGGCCCGGGAGACACTGCAGGTCTTCGACGTGATCCGGGAGATGCGCGGCGAAGTGGGTCCTCAGGGGATCGGAACCTATGTGATCTCGATGACCCATGCGGCATCCCATGTTCTCGAAGTCCTGTTGCTGGGGCGCCTGACCGGGCTTGCCGGTGTCAGCGATGGCCAGCCGTTCTGCCAGCTACGCATCGCGCCGCTGTTCGAAACCATCGAGGATCTGCTGCACGTCGAACAGGTTCTGAACGACCTGCTCGGCAATACCAGTTATGCGCGCATGCTGGCGGCGAACGGCAATATCCAGGAAGTGATGCTCGGCTACTCGGATTCGTGCAAGGACGGCGGCATCCTCGCCTCGAGCTGGAATCTTTACGAGGCGCAGAAGAAGATCGTCGCGATCACCGACCGTTTCGAGGTCCGCTGTCAGCTGTTCCACGGACGCGGCGGCACCGTCGGCCGCGGCGGTGGCCCGACCCACGACTCCATTCTTGCCCAACCTCCCGCCACGGTACAGGGACGCATCAAGTTCACCGAGCAGGGCGAAGTCCTGTCGTACAAGTACAGTAACGTCGAGACCGCCGTATACGAACTGGGGATGGGCGCCACCGGCCTGATCCTGGCCAGCCGCAGCCTGATCCGCGCCCCGACCTGCGACCGCGAGGAATATCGAGCGACGATGCACCAGCTCGCGGAACGCGGCGAACAGGCCTATCGGAGACTGGTCGACGAGACCCCAGGCCTGCTCGATTACTTCTACGAAAGCACCCCGGTTCAGGAAATCGGGTTTCTGAACATCGGCTCCCGACCCTCGCATCGACGCAAGAGTGACCGTTCCAAGGCGTCGATCCGAGCGATTCCATGGGTGTTCGGCTGGGGCCAGTCGCGCCACACCCTGCCCGCCTGGTACGGCATCGGCACCGCTCTGGAAGCCTGGCGTGGTGACGACCCCTCACGACTTGAACTGTTACAGACGATGTACCAGGAGTGGCCGTTTTTCCGGTCGCTGCTGTCGAACAGCCAGATGGCCCTGACCAAGGCCGACATGCGTACCGCCAGGGAGTACACGCAGCTCTGCGGAGATCGTGCGCTCGCCGACCTGGTGTACTCCCAGGTGCGCGATGAGCACGAACGCACCGTTCGCGAAGTCCTGTTGGTCGCGCAACTCGATGCCCTGATGGACGAGACGCCATTGCTGGCACTATCGCTGCAGCGGCGCAATCCGTATCTGGATCCACTCAACAGCATCCAGATTCATCTGCTGCGGGAATCGCGCGCGCTGGAGGCGACCGTTACAGACGGGGAACCGGAAAACCCATGGATGTCGCCCCTTCTGCGTTCGATCAATGCGATCGCCGCCGGAATGCGCAACACGGGGTGAACGGTATTACGCGGATGCGGGCGGTTGGCTCAGGCCGCCTGCACAGGGATCTGGTGACCGGTGTGGGTGATCCGGTTGCCAGCCGCCAGATAGACCAGGTTCGGCGTGAACTGGCGCGCCTCGGCGGCGTCGAGTTGTCCATACGCGCAGATGATCACGCGGTGACCCACAGCAGCCTTGTGCGCGGCCGCGCCGTTCACGGAGATCACACCTGAACCCGCCTCGGCCTCGATGGCGTAGGTGGTGAAACGCTCGCCGTTGTCGATATTGTAGATCTGGATCTGCTCGAACGGAATGATCCCGGCGGCTTTCAGCAACAGTGTATCAATCGCACAGGAACCCTCGTATTCGAGTTCACAATGTGTGACATGGGCCTTGTGGAGCTTACCCTTGAGCAGTGTGATCATCATCGGCGCTATCCCCGGTGACGCTGGCAACCAACGTTTATTGTGCGGCGCATTATGAGGGAATCACCCGGCACCGGCAAACTTTCCATGCCGCAGGCGCAGGTTATCGATCAATCGCACGCCACCCAGCCACGCAGCAACAACAATAATGAGATCGTGGTCACCCGCCACTGGTTCCCCCAGATCGCGGGCGCGGCGGATACGCAGGTAGTCGGTCCGAAAACCCGCCTTTTCCAGCCGATGTTCCATCCTGGCCAGGACTTCGGGGAAGATCCCGGGCCACTGGTCCGGTTCCAGCAAACAGGCCTCGGCGGCGTCCCGCAGACAACGGTACAGCTCCGGCGCCCTTTGCCTATCGTGTGGGGAAAGGCGTCCATTGCGCGAACTCAGCGCAAGCCCGTCACTCTCGCGGACGGTCGGCACCGCGTCGATCACTACCGGGAAATCGAGAGCTTCGACCATCGCGCGGATGACCAGCAGCTGCTGAAAGTCCTTCTCGCCGAAAACCGCCAGATCCGGCTGCACCAGGTTAAAGAGCTTTGCGACCACCGTGGCCACGCCATCGAAATGCCCGGGACGATATTCGCCCTCCAATGCCTCCGAGACCCCCGAGACTACAACCCGCGCGGGAATCAGGGATCCGGAGGGATACATGGCTGCCGCTTCGGGACAGAAGAGAGCGTCGACCCCGGCCGCGGCCAGTTTCCGGATATCTTCCTCGAGGGTTCGCGGGTAAAGCTCCAGATCGTCAGGCCGCTCGAACTGCAGTGGGTTCACGAATATGCTGACCAACACTCGCCCGCCCCTTTCCCGGGCGTGCCGCACAAGCGCAAGGTGCCCCTCGTGCAGGTTGCCCATCGTCGGTACGAACGCGAGGGTTGTGGTGTCCCGGAAACGCCACTCGCGGCTGAGTGCGGTGACCTGGCTCGGATCCCGGACGATACGCATCGGATTCAGGTAAAGGTGTGGACGCCGGATTCCGGGAAGCTGCGGGTACGTACGGCCTCGGCGAAGGCGGCAACAGCGCCGCGAAGACTCCCGGACCCAGTCATGAAATCCCGCGAGAAGCGGGGTGGCCTGGGTGTCAGTCCGATGACATCCTGCAACACCAGAACCTGGCCATCACACTCGGGGCTGGCCCCGATCCCGATCACCGGAACCTGCGCGGCACGGGTAACGCGGGTAGCCAGCGCCTCGGAAATGCTCTCGAGCAGCAGGCACTGAGCACCCGCCGCCTCGAGCGCGCGCGCCTCGGCCTGCAGGCGCTCGGCCGCTGAAACCTCACGGCCCTGCACCCGGTAGCCGCCGAGTCGATGCACAGCCTGTGGCGTCAGTCCCAAGTGGGCGCAGACCGGAATACCGGAGGTAACCAGCCGCCGTACCAATTCGGTGTGTTCCCCGTTACATTCGACCTTCACCATCTGGGCGCCGGCGCGCATCAACGCTCCCGCCTGATCCAGGGCTGTCGGGATGTCCCGGTCACCCAGAAAGGGCAAATCCGCCATGAGCATCGCGCGCTCTGTTCCCCGAACAACCGCCTCGAGGTGATACACCATGTGCTCGATGGTCACGGGCAAAGTCGTGTCATGCCCCTGGATCACCATCCCGAGGGAGTCCCCGACCAGAATGACATCAATATCCGACGAGTCGAGCAGGCGGGCGAAACCAGCATCGTAAGCAGTGAGGCAGGTAATGGGCCGGCCCTCGTGCTTATGTTTTTCCAATGTACGGATGGTATTGCGCATCGAGCCTCCCCCGACCGTCAGAGGTTCAGTGGCAGCGGATTGAAATAGTGCCTGCCGCCATGGATATGGTCCAGGAACTGGAGCAGTTGCCGAAAATCAGCGCCATTATTGACCCAGTCGATCTCGGTCGCGTTCACGATCACCAGTGCTCCCGCATCGAAATGATGAAAAAATTCGGTATAAGCCGCGTTGAGCCTTTCCAGGTAGCCGGCATCGATACGCCGCTCGTAGCTGCGTCCACGTTTGCGGATACGCGCGAGCAGGACTTCCACCGGCGCCTGCAGATAGATGACCAGATCCGGCCTCGGCATTTGCGGGCGCAGATG
>SLHN01000178.1 GCA_007136145.1 Thioalkalivibrio sp. | reverse complement strand
CGTGCTGGCCGCGGCGAAGGACTTGCGTTATTCGTTGGACATCGTTGCGCGCCATGTCGATTCCATCACTCATAGCCTGGATGGAACGAGTCGCAACATGCTCGAGTTCAGCCGTTCCTTGCGCCAGAATCCAGGGCTGCTGCTGCGCGGGGCGCCGGCCCGGGATGAGGCACTGCGTCGCTGATACCGCTGATCAACCCCGTGAGAAGAGGTCCGCAGATGCGCCGTTTAACCGCTTTCACTCTCTCCCTGCTGGCATTCGCCCTGCTCGCCGGGGGTTGCGCGACTCCACCGCCAGTGCCGAGCGATGTGTTCTATCGCCTCGACGTGCCCACCCCGGATGGGCCGGCCGCGACGGTTCCGCGGTTTGATCTGACTCTCGAAATCCGCCCCTTCGACGCCGATGGTATTCTCGGAGAAAGGGCGCTGGTCTACTCCGAGGGCGATGATGGTGCGTTGTTGCAATACAGTTACCACTTCTGGGTCGAGGGACCGAGCCAGGCGGTGCAGCGCGAGCTGGCTGAACATCTGCGTGCCACGGAACGGTTTACCCGGGTACTGACTCCGCGCTTCCGGGTGCGGCCCGACGTCGAGATTCTCGGACGTATCGGGCGCCTGGAGCAGGTGTTGACCGATGAGTCCGCCGCGCGCGTAGTGGTGGAACTGGAGATTGGCGCCGAACGAGTCACTCGTGGCGGCGGCCTGCTGGTCCTGAATACCTATCGGGTGGAAGCGCCCGCGGTGGATGCTTCCCCGGCCTCGGCAGCCTCGGCCATGCGCTCCGCCTTGCGCGACATCTTCGATCGGTTCACTGAAGATCTTACCGTGGCCCTGTCGGGGCAGCCGCTCCGGTGACGCGGGTGCCCTGTTTTCATTGGACGGGGCCTTGAGGCTGGCGTTAGGCTGTTACAAACTCCGCACGGGTGCTTCACGATGATCCGGATCGAATCCGATGGCAGCGCCACGGACAGTGTGGTCAGACTGTTCGAGGAGATGTATGACCCGGCGCTGCTTATCGACCCGGTGCATGGGAATATTGTCGGTGCCAACGAAGCCGCTTGCCAGTTCCTCGGCTACAGCGCCGACGAGTTCGCGGCACTGAGCCCGGCCGAGATCCATCCGCATGAAATTCCGCGTCTTGATGCTTTCCTGTTCAATGTTCAGCAACAGGGTCGCTGGATTGCCAACGATCTGTCCTGCCGCGCCAAGAGCGGTGGCTTGCTTCCGGCCCAGGTTCGTGCATCGCTGGTCCGGATTGCCGATCACCCTTATGTATTGGCGATTGTCCATGATCGCCGGGATGCCGAGCTCGCTGAACTGGGTCGATCGATCCGCAAATTGACCCACGACCTGCGCAACACCATGGTCTCGTCGCGGCTGATGAGCGATCGTCTGCGCAGGCACGAGGATCCGCGCGTCCAGCAAAGTGCGGAGATCATCGCGCGATCGATCGACCGCGCGGTGCGCATGTGCCAACAGACATTGACGATTGGCAGCGCACGCGAGAACAAGCCGAACCGCGAACGATTCCTGCTCGAAGACCTGATCGCGGAACTGCATGCCGCGATTGGTCCGGAAGAGGTGGCCGGTGTGCATCTGGAGGTGATCGAGTCCGATTCGGTAGAACTCGATGCCGATTTTGATCAGATTTTCCGGATCCTGATGAACCTGATTCGCAACGCGATCGCCGCTGGCAGCCGCCGCATCACGATTCAGGGGACGACCGAAGGAGATGTCTCCGTGATCGATTGTCGTGACAATGGTCCGGGTCTCCCGGAATCGATTCAGCGCTGCCTGTTTTCCGAAAAATCCCCGGTTGATAGCGTTGGCGCGGGCCTTGGGCTGTCCATCGCGTGGGAACTGGCTCGCAACCACGGTGGGGACCTGACGCTGCTGGAAACGGGACCGCAGGGCACCGCGTTCCGATTGGCGTTGCCCAGCCGCTCGAATGACCCGGAAGAGTTTGTGCCCGACGGCGACCGCTCACCCTCGTATCCCGATTAGCGTGAAAGAACCCGCGTAGGGTGCCGTGAGGCGAAGCCGAACCGCACCGGTATCACACCGGCCCTTGTTCCAGGCTCCTGGGCCTCGAACGGCGCAATTCGCTGCGCTCGCTGACACCCTACGCTTGGACCTTTCATCGTTCGGGGTGGCCGCCGGCGCCATGGCAGTAAGCGTGCAAGCGGTTATTCCGTGCTCGTCCAGATATGACTTTCCGGATGGAAATCATGCCAGGCAAACCAGAATGCCGAGGTGCTCGGCAGGATATTCCCGTCTGCGTCACGGATGATTGCCGTACGTTCAAGCGCGTGGTATTCGATCTTAATTGCCTGTCCGGCGACCGTATCGCGCAGGATGCCCGACGGTGCTTGCAAGGCCAGTGAGGCGAACGGATAGGCCTTGGCCGTTTTGCCGATTCGCAATCCGATTACCCAGGCCTTGGCTGGCAACGGCCCAAGCATTTCCTTCCCACTTGGGGCGAAGGGAGACGCAGCATAGAACTGGTAAGGGTCTTCGCCATAGTCACGACGATAGCCGGTTTTTTCGGATAGCACCGTGGTCTCTGGATGATTAATGAGCCATTCGTGCCAAGTGAGGTGCTGAACAGGTAGACGCTGCAAGCGGGCACCGACCCGAGGTCCACTGACCGCTTCGCCCATGAGTTGTGACCACAAGGACTGGCTCTGGCGATCGAACATCAGCAGATTATCCCGGTACAACAACCCGGAGACGCCGAAATCCAGCCGTTCGCCCAGATGACTGCCGATAAACACCATGCCAGTACCGCACAAAGGGCAGAAAGTGACTACCACTGCCTCACCACCAAGTTGATCGTTGACAATTTCATGCCAGTTGAGAATCCGGATCGGATAGGCGCGTGCTTCCCCGTTGCGCATCAGACCGAGTACCAGGTCGTCGTCACTGAGATAATCGGCCGCGTCGGCCGAGAGGACCGGTGGGTCAGTTAGGGCCGGGATATCGTCCCGCCCCGGACCACCTCCTTGGATCATTTCGATATCGATACTGGCATTGTCCACATGAAACCCGTGGTAGGGATGCAGACGCAGCCACGTAGTCCACAAGAGGGGCGTGACGATGACCAGCATCAGTGGGTAGACGATCCAGCGACTGCCACGAACATTCAGAATGCGAGGGTTGAACCAAGACATGCCGCAATATCTCCGTCGGGTTGCCAGTCGAGGAAAACGCACTGCCTATTCTGATCACGGCTGTGATCATCAGGACAGCACGATCATCTTGCGGATCTGCATGTCACGCAATGTGTAGGGGATACCACCCACGCCGAGTCCCGACTGGCGCAGGCCGGCGAAGGGCATCCAGTCCACGCGAAAGGCGGTGTGGTCGTTGATCATCACCGCCGAGGCGTCGAGCAGATGGCTTGCACGCATTGCGGTGCCGATGTCCCGACTGAACACGGCGGCCTGGAAGGCCGAGGGCAGGGCATTGGCCCGGGTCACGGCCTCATCCAGATCGTCATACGCGTACACGCAGACCACCGGTCCGAAGAGCTCCTCGGTGCTGACCCGGCTGTCCGCTGGGGGATCCAATAGCACGGTGCACGCGTAACTGCGTTGCGATACCGCTTGGCCGCCCGCGAGCAGGCGCGCCCCGCCGGCGACGGCCTCGCCCACCCATCGGCCCACGCGCTCGACCTCCGCCTCGCGGATCAGCGGCCCGATCTCGGTCTCCGGCAATGTGGGATCCCCGATCCGCAGACGATTGGCACCCTCGGCGAGCCTGGCCGCGAGTTCGTCGACGACCGTGCGGTGGGCGTACACACGCTGTACCGAAACGCAGACCTGGCCGGCGTGATAGAAACCGCCCTTGAGCAGCTTGGGAACGACGAGGCCGAGGTCCGCGTCGGCAGCGACGATCACCGGGGCCGCGCCCCCGTGCTCGAGCGCACAACGGGTTCCCGGCGCCAACTGGGAACGAAGTTTCCAACCGACCCGGGCGCTGCCGATGAAGCTGAAAAAGCCGACACGAGAATCGGTGACGAGTTGGGTGGCAACGTCGAGG
>SLHN01000222.1 GCA_007136145.1 Thioalkalivibrio sp. | reverse complement strand
GCTGTGCGCACGGCAGATGCAGGAAGACTGGGGCGAAGCGTTGGGGATCGGCCTGGAGGAGTCGCGGCACGCGGTCGATGCGGGGCTGGGCGCCCTCGAACGGTTCTACGAGAAGATGCGCGCACGCCAGCGGGCCGAACTGGAGTCGCTGGAACGCGACGGCCGCGTCGGCATCGGGGTCCTTGGCCGTCCGTACCACAACGATCCGGGCGTCAACCACGGGATCCTCGAGGAACTGCAGCGCGCCGGCTACCCCATCTTCTGGCAGGACGCACTGCCGCTGGACGCCGACCTCCTGGAGCGGCTCTTCGGGGCCGAGGTCCGCGCTGGCGACATCGAGTCACCGCTGGTGATCGACGATGTCTGGAAGCATAGTTTCTCCGAGCACACCTCGCGCAAGCTCTGGGCCGCGAAATTCATCGCCCGCCATCCCAATCTGATCGCGCTGGAGCTATCGAGCTTCAAGTGCGGCCACGACGCCCCGATCTACTCCGTGGTCGAGGAAATCATCGAGCGCTCCGGGACCCCGTATTTCTGCTTCAAGGATCTGGATGAGAACCGCCCTTCGGGATCCATCAAGATCCGGACCGAGACCATCGCGTATTTCCTGGAACGTTACCAGACACGACTGCGACCCAAGCGGGTGGGGTGATGTGAAAGTCGCGCGCGGCGTTGGCCATCCGCGGGACCGCCGGTCAAGCAGGGCGAGAGGGTCCATACTTCTGGGGTCATCTGGTCGCAAGGGGTAATACCTATGAGTGCTCGGACCATCGACGAACTTCTCTCCTCCCGTTCCGTAGCGAAGGATCGGGTGGCCATCGTGGCAATGGGCCGCGACGGAATCGACACTACTTCACGCGGGCGTCTCCTTATGCGGGCCGCCCGTCTGGCGGCGGGTCTGCGCGACAACGGTCTGGAGCGCGGGGACCGGGTCGTGATTCTCGCCCCCAACAGCGCTGACTGGGTGGTATCGGCGCTGGGCGTGATGAACTCCGGTGGTGTATTGGTACCCCTGGACACGCAGATGCCAAAGGACGATCTCGAACATGCACTGTCGGATTCCGGCCCGCGGTTCATCTTCACCACGTCCATGCTGAAGGATCGCCTTCCGGACGATCCCGAGGATGTTCGGATACGCCTGTTCGACGCCAAGCCGGACGCCCCGGACGGCTGGGGCGCCTTGCTTGCGGACGAACCGGCGTCGGCCGCGGCCGAGCAGGATGACTTGGCCGCGATCTTCTATACCTCCGGCACCACAGGGCCGCCCAAGGGCGTGCCTTTGACGCACTGGAACCTGAGCAGCAATGTGGAGGCCCTCTGCGCCCAGGACCTCGCGGATGATCGCGATCGGGTTCTGGTTCCGCTCCCGTTTCATCACGTTTACCCGTTTACCGTGGGTATTCTGATTCCGCTGACGCTGGGAGCCCCGATTATCGTGCCTTTCTCGCTGGTGGGGCCGCAGATCGTTCGAGCCTTGCGCGGCGGCGAGGCCACGGTGATGTTGGGCGTGCCGCGTCTCTACGAGGCCATTTGGAAGGCATTGGAGGATCGCGTTGCCGGACGTGGTCGGGTCGCGGCATTGCTGTTTCGGCAGACGCTCGCGGTTTCGAGGCTGGCGCGCCGGCGTCTTGGGCTGCGCCTGGGCCGGTGGTTGTTCGCCAGCCTGCATCGCCGTCTGGCACCGAGCCTGCGGCTGGTCGTCGCCGGCGGCGCGGCATTGGATCCCGAGCTGGGTCGGAGGCTCCAGGCACTGGGCTGGGAAGTGGCCACCGGTTACGGACTCAGTGAGACCTCGCCGATCCTGACCTACAACCCACCCGATCGATTGCGGCTGGAGACTGCAGGTCTGGCCCTGCCCGGCGTGGAACTCGCGATCGACGACGCAGGTTCCACCGAAGGGCGGGGCGAGGTTATGGCCCGGGGCCCGAATGTGTTCGGCGGTTACCTGAACCTTCCGGAGAAAACGAGAAAGGTGCTCGATCAGGACGGCTGGTTCCGAACCGGGGACACCGGCGAGCTAGATGACGAAGGCTATCTGCATCTGCATGGTCGCGAGTCGTCGATGATTGTCCTGTCTGGCGGCGAGAACGTCGACCCGGAGCGAGTTGAACGCGCGCTGAGCAGCCTCGACGAGCTGCGAGAGGTCGGTGTACTGGCCCACCAGGATCGCCTGGCGGCGGTTGTCGTTCCGGAATCGGGGCTGTTGCGCGAGGTGACCGGGGACGACCTGAAGGCGAGGGTGAAGGACGCGGTAAAAACCGCGGCGAAGGCGCTGCCGAGCCATCATCGGCCCGGGATCGTGCGTGTCGCGCTGGATCCCCTTCCGCGTACCCGCCTCGGGAAGTTGCGCCGGCACAAGCTGGAGGAGTTGTTCGAAAATCTGGGGCAAAGCGATGCGGTTTCCGGGGCGAAACCTGAACCCATATCGCCTGAGTCCATGGCGCCCGAGGATCAGCAACTGTTGTCCGACCCCGGAGTGGAACGTACCTGGAAGTACCTGGCGGAGCGCTTTCATGATCAGCGCCTTACTCCGGACAGCAGCCTGGCCGAGGAATTGGGGATGGATTCGCTCAGTTGGGTGGACCTGACGCTGGCGCTTCAGGACCGTGCCGGCATCGACCTCGACGATTCGGCGATCGAGCGTGTCGTGACGGTACGGGATCTGCTGCGGGAGGCCGCCGGCGCCTCCCAGGCCAAGGAGGGGCGTGGCGAGCTGAAGGCGCAGCTCCGGGAACCCGAGTCAATGCTCGACGATGAACAGAAATCGTACCTTGAGCCACCCGGGCCGTCACGCAGGCTTCTTGGACGGTTACTGTTGGCATTCGTCCGGTTTCTGGGCCGGTTGCTTTTGCGCGTCGAGGTTCACGGGCGGTTTCCGGACAAAGGACCGTATCTGATCGCGCCGCGCCACCTGAGCTTCGTCGATCCCTTCGCGCTGCTGCCCGCACTTAGCAGAAAGCAGCTCGAATCGCTCTACTGGGCGGGCCTCGAAGCCTACCTTTTTTCGAATCGATTCACCCGGGTGCTCAGCCGTGCGGCGCGTATTTTGCCTATCGATCCGGGTTCGGCGCCGCGTAGAAGCCTCGCCCTCGCGGCAGCCTGCCTGGAACGTGGGCACAGCCTGATCTGGTTTCCGGAGGGTCGGCGATCACCGGACGGCAAATTGCAGCGCCTTCGCCCCGGCATCGGGATGGTCCTGGCGGCACAGCCAGTGCCCGTTATTCCCGTTTGGATCGAAGGAACCTGGGAGATCATGCCGCCGGGACAGAGACTGCCACGCCCCGGGCGGGTACGCTTGATCATCGGTGAACCCGTTTCCGCGGATACCTACGGGACAGAGGAGCGGGAAATCCTCAAGACCCTCGAATCCCGTCTGGCCAACCTGGGAAAGGTTTCCGGGCCTGCGGAATGAAGACCCGTTGCAGCCGAGACCTCCCGGGTGCGACATCACGGGTGTTGTGGCAGGGCCCGAGGCCGGCCATGACTCACTTTCGGCAGTACCCGGAGCCCGGTGCCGACCGGTTCAGTACTGTACAACCGCAGGGTCCAGGCTGCGCCAGAGGTACCAGGTGGCGACCGTTCGCCAAGGCGCGTGGCGCTCTCCGTGCCGGCGCAGGGTGCTGGGGGTGGGGCGGGCGTTATCGAGGTAATGTGCCGCGACTGCCTTCTGCAGCCCGATGTCGTCGACGGGCCAGACATCGGGCCTCAGCAGGTTGAAGATCAGGAACATCTCGGCGGTCCAGCGTCCGATTCCGCGCACATCGACAAGTTCGGCGATCACCGCCTCGTCGTTCATTTCCCTCCAGCGCGCGGGCTGGATGCGGCCATCGACGAAATGACCGGCGAGGTCGCGAAGGTACTCGGCCTTGCGTCGCGACAGCCCGCAGGCAGCCAGCGCCTCGGGGTCGAGTGTTGCGACATGTTCGGGGCGGATGTTTCGAGCGAATTCGGTGAAGCGGACCCAGACGCTGTCGGCCGCCTTCACCGATATCTGCTGACCCACGATCGCGCGGGCCAGTGTCTGAAAGGGATCGCCACGAGTGGTGAGCACTGTATCCGGGTAGCGGGCGATGAGGTGGGCCAATACCGGGTCCTTCGCGCTGAGCTCCGCGCAAGCGCGGTTCCAGTAATCGGGTCTGGCCATCGTTTTCGATCAGTGAAGAAGGGAAATCAGGGTGCCGCAGACGGCAGACGATGACAAGTCGCACGGCCGGAACAGTCGGTTCCGAAATTGCACCAGCGTGTCTTGGTGTGGTTCGGCTTCGCCCCACGGCACCAAAGTCAGACAGGCGCCCGGAACTCTCTGCTCCGATGGATGATCCGGTATTTCGTGCCGATGGGCAGCGGTTCGCCGTTACACCAGCCACAGCCACCAGATGCTGACGCTGGTGACCACCATCAGGAGCAGGTTGAGCGGGGCGCCGACCCTGGCGAAGTCGGTGAACCGGTACAGCCCGGTGCCGTAGATCATGGTGTTGGTCTGGTAGCCGATCGGCGACAGAAAGCTGGTCGACGCGGCGAACATCACCGCCAGCACGAGCGCGAAAAAGTCGATTTGCAGGATGTGTCCCAGCGAGATTGCCACGGGCACGAGGATGACCACCGAGGCATTGTTGCTCACCAGTTCCGTCAGCAGGGTGGTCATCAGGTACAGGGCCATCAGCACCAGAATCGGGTGCCAGCCGCCTGTCTGGGTTGCCAGCAATCCGGCGAGCAGGTCGGCGGCACCCGATTTGGTCATCGCGATGCCCAGCGGGATCACTCCGGCAAGCAGGAAGATCACCGGCCAGGAAACCCCGGTGTACATGTCTTCCTTGCCCACGCAACCGGTTGCGACCATCACGACGACGCCGAGCAGCGCGGTGACGACGATTGGCAGCGGCGATAGCGCGGCGCCCAGTACCACCGCGGTCATGATGCCGCCGGCGGTCCACATTCGCCTGCGATCGAACTCGTCCTGGCTTTCCTCGAGGATGACCATGTCCTCTGTGTCGCGAAGACGGTTCAGCGCCGTGTGTGAAATCTCCAGCAGGGCGATTACGCCGACGGCCAGCGGCTCGTCGGCGATGCGGCGTGCTTCCAGGGCCTCCTTCTCGAGGCCGATGAGACGCGCCTGATAACGATCCCAGAACTTCGCGGCACGGACCTCCCTGTCCTCGAAGGATCGAGAGTCCCGAAGCAGTACCCGGACGAGTTTGCCATCACCACGGACACGGCTGGACTCGCCGGAGACCGAAAGAACCTGGACTTTGTCGGATTTGATCAGGTCCATCACTTGTCGCAACTCGGCGTGGACCTGAACGATGTCGTGCGGGCGTATCCTTATCTCTTCCGCACGCTTGATGTGCGCAGTCTCGCCGCGTACGAGCTTCAGCACCCGCACGGAAGCCTTCACCGCGAACCCGTACTCTTCGAGCGTCTGATCGACCAGTGGGCTGTCCGGGGGCACGCCCAGTTCGATGATGAAGCGGTCCTCGTCATCGCCTAAACGGATCGGGTCTTTTTCGGGCATCAGCCAGCGGCCGATGGTGATGAAATAGATCAACCCAACGCCCAGTACGATCAGGCCGAGGTGGGTGAACTCGAACATGCCGATCTGGCGGCCGAAGTCCTCGTTTTCCGCGAGGATCGCGGAGGCCAGGATGTTCGTCGAGGTGCCGATCAGGGTCAGCGTGCCGCCGAGCATGCCGAAGAAGCTGACCGGCATCAACAGGCGCGACGCCTGCATCCTGAGCCGCCTTGCCATGTCGAGGATCAGCGGGATGGCCACCGCGACAGCAGCCGTGTTGTTGATGAAGCCGGAAATCAGGCCCACCAGCGCCGCGATGATCAGAATCATGCGCAGCTCGGATTTTCCGACCATCGGGAACAGGCGCTGACCGAGCACGTGGATCAGCCCCGAGCGCTGGATTCCGGCCGAAAGAATGAACATCGCAAGCACCGTCACCGTGGCCGTGCTCGAAAGCCCGGAAAGCCCCTCGCTGACGGTGGGGAAGGCCGCCTCGAGGTCGACACCACGATCCAGCAGCCATTGCGAGTGGAACAGCTGCGGAATAGCGATCAGGGTGATCAGGATCAGGATCGCTGTGATATCCAGCGGCAGCTTCTCGCTGGCGAACAGGTACAGCGCGACAGCGATGATAGTGAAGACCAATGCGATTTCGACGGTCACCTGCGGTCTCCCTTCTGGCATAGAGACGGGGGCACGGGAAGCACTGCTGTATGGATCGCTATTCTGTTTCGGGGGAGCAAAGACTTTCAGCGAATATTGTAAGCCGCAAATTGCTGGGCGGCCGCCCATCGAGGCTGGAAAGGAAATTGGTGTAAACGAAGGGCTTTTCGGGAAAGCCCGCATGCCCAAGGTCGTCTTCCAGATAAAGACCCTCGAGCGCGCACTCGTTGTGCGGCGCCGGGAAGAGGCGTAACGCCTTGTTATCTCTCATGTCGAGCTCCGGGCCGAATCTCGGAAATCATCGGGTTCCGCGGCAACTGCATTGTCTGTCGATGGTTTCAGATTAACGCGAAAGTCCACCACGTAGGGTGCCGTGAGGCGTGAGCCGAACCGCACCGATATCAGACTGGCCCCAGGCCTCGAGGCATGGAACGGTGCAATTCGCTGCCGCTCATTGACACCCTACGGATGGTGTCGTGGGGGGGCACCACATCGTCCGATCGGCTCTCATGGCTTCATGCACCTGAATTCCATACCTGGCCCGTCGATTTCGGGACGGCGCGAACAAGCCTGCGCTGGCACGTTAGCCGGGTGCCTCGTTGTCAGTGGCGACGAACCGTTCCGGGTTTGATCCCGTTTCGGTTACGCTTGGACGATGATAAGCCGGACCCTGCCTGGAGTTCCTCCCAGCCCCCCGTTGTCCGTGAAGCCGACAATCGAGAATCGAACGCGTTGCGAGGCCGGGTTCCGGCCGTCCGGACTGCCCGTTGCCACCTATTCGATCGTTGCCCGCGACGCGGAAACGGGCCAGTTGGGCGTGGCGGTTCAATCGCATTATTTCGCGGTAGGGAGTGTGAGCCCGCATGCCGAGGCCGGCGTGGCTGCGGTGACCATTCAGTCCTTCGCCAAACCCAGCTACGGGACCGAGGGTTTGCGCCTGATCCGGGAGGGTGCGTCGGCACACGAGGCGCTGGCGACGTTGCGGAGCAGGGATGAACATGCGGGGTACCGCCAATCGGCGATGATCGACACACGCGGGCGGGTCGCGGTATACACCGGTGATCGCTGCATCCCCGAGGCGGGTCACCATTCCGGAGACGGATACGCATGTCTTGGAAACATGCTTCTCGCGGCTGGTGTGTGGGAACGAATGGGAACCGCCTTCGAAGGCGGAAAAGGCGAGCTTGTCGACCGGTTGATCGTAGCCCTGGAAGCCGCGCAGTCGGCTGGTGGCGACCTGCGCGGCCGTCGGTCTGCCGCGGTCATCGTCGTGAATTCCGAGGCGTCGGGCGACCCGGCGCTGGATATTTTGTTCAACCTCCGGGTTGAGGACCACGACCAGCCGCTGCAGGAACTGAAGCGACTGGTGACCCTCAAAAAGGCGTTTCATCACAACAGTCGGGGCGACCATTATCTGCGTAATGGCGATGTCCATGCGGCGCTGCGACAGTTCTCCATGGCGGTTTCCATGGCGCCGGCCCATGAGGAACTGGTGTTCTGGCAGGCCGTTGCGATGGCGGTGGCCGGGTTCCAGAAAGAGGCGGAACCGCTGTTTCGGGAACTGTTCGATTCCTCCCGGAACTGGCGGCTGCTCGCTGAACGTGTCGCGCGGTCCCGCTATCTTCCCGAAGGGTCGCTTGCGCTGCATCAGATCCTACGGATCGAGCCTTGACCCGATCGGTGCCGATTGTCAACGGATCTCGGCAGCGGGCTGCACGATTGCCTCCGTCATTCGCTGCCTGCGGCACGCTGTTCTGGGCGGATCCGGGAAATTTCGCGAGCTACCGGTACTCCCTGGGAACGTCAGAAAGGGACCGGTTCCTGTCCCGGTGTCTCGATCCCGCGATGCGCCAGCAGGGTGCCGCTCTGAAGGAGGAGATCGGTGCTGGCCTGACGGAAACGGATGATGGCGGCACGGAGGCTGAGTTGACTCTCCAGCAGGTCTCGCTGCGCCTGTGAGACCTCGAGACCGGTCGCGGTGCCGACCCGGAAACGGATCTCCGCGACTCTCAGCAATTCTTCCTGCAGCGCGACGGTATCCCTGCGGGCCTCGACCTGGGCGGCAGCCCGATCGGCTTCAAACCAGGCCGCACGTATGTCCTGGAGCGCGAGACGCTCGAGATTGAGAAGCACCTCACGGGTCTGTTCGCGCGTCAGACGCGCACGCCCAAGCGCCGCCTGCGCTGCCCGGTTGCCCAACGGCAGTTCGAAACGCAGGCCGGCGACCAGGTCGTAGCCATCCCCCTGGCTGCCGCGCAAGGCGCCGCCGAGGCTGTCGGCGAAGCCCGACGCGCCGAGGGTCAGGAAGAAGTCCAGTCGCGGCAACAGCCCGTCGCGGGTCAGGATGACCTCCAGATCGTTGCGTTGCAGGCGCAAGCGGGTTTCATTGATGTCGCTGCGGAAGGTCCGGCCCAGGTCCATGTAAACAGCGATCGCTTCCAACTGGTAGGAGGTTGGCGCGGCGGGGCTGATCGCCTCGAAGCCCTGATCCCAGTCGCTGCCCGGTGCCCGGATCAGGCGTGACAACCGGTCCCGGGTTCGGGCGAGTGTGCTGCGCGCGTCGATCAGGCCCTGACGGCGCAGGGCAACCTCGGCCATGGCCCCGATTTCCTCGGTCTCCGGGCGTTCTCCAACCCGGATGCGGGCGCGCGTCTCCTCCAGCAGTCGCTCGGCAACCCGGAGAGCATCCTCGAGGATCGTGACGTCCTCCGCGGCCAGCACCATCGTCCAGTAGGCGGATTCCACGTCGGCGACCAGGGTCTCGACGAAGCCCCGCAGCTCGTACTCGGAGGCTGTGACATCCAGGGCAGCCTGGCGCAGACGTACGAGATTCGACTCGATGCGGCCGCCGCGCAGCAGTGCCTGGGTCAGGCTGAGGCCACCGCGGGCGGTGAACTGCTCACTCGCACGTGAACTCTCGGTCCGGTTGCTGCGCACTGAAAGAGTGAGCTCGGTGCCGGTCGGCAGATTCTGGCGCAGCCCTGCCTCGGCGCGCTCGCGTTCGGAGCGAAACGTGTCCTGGACCTGGATTTCCTGGAACTGACGCACGCTGCGGTCCCGTGCCACTTCCAGTTCGGCGAACGCCACCGGGTCGAAACGTGCCCGTTCCTGGGCCTCGAAGGTACCCTGGATTGCCGGCCGCAGGCGTTCCGCGCGCAGCCCCCGGTTATTCTCCAGCGCCATTGCAACCGCATCCTCTAGCGAGAGTGGAAAGCTGCTGGTCGCGGGGCTGGCGTCCGTGTGCGTCGCCGCCGCCGGTATCGACAGACGGAGGGGCTCAGCCTGGATGGTCCCAGACTGTAGCGGGAGCCCGACCAGCAACACGGTGGCGCAGGCCCGGCGAAAGGGGAGTGAACACGCAGGTGTTCCCCGGAGCCATCGAAGCAGCATTGCCCCGATCAGCAGGAGTCGGTTCAGCGCCCCAAGTACCGCTGACGGCGAGACGCGACCTTGCAGCTCGGGTTCAGGCATGGCTGTTCCTTACGTCGATGGCGAGCGTTCGCTGTGGATGGAAGATCAGGTATAGCGAGGGGATCAGGATCAGCGTGATCAGCGTCGACGATAGCAGACCGCCGATCACCACACGTGCCATCGGTGCCTGGGCCTCACCCCCGTCGCCCATCCCCAACGCCAGCGGCATCAGCGCAAGGATCGTCGTCAGCGTTGTCATCAGAATTGGACGCAGGCGCTGGCGCGCGGCGAGCAGCACCGCCTCGCGCACGATCATCCCTTCGCCACGGTGCAGGCGCGCCATGCGATCGACCAGAAGGATCGCGTTATTGACCACGATGCCTACCAGTAGCATTACACCGATCAGGGATTGTACGTTCAGCGTGGTGTCGGTCACCAGCAGCGCCAGCACCACGCCAATGGCTGCCAGCGGCACCGAGAACATCACGATCAGCGGGTCACGCAGCGACTCATAAAGACTGGCCATGACCATGTAGACAAGCAACACCGCGAGCATGGTCCCGAGCATCAGTTCGGAGAACGCCGCCTCCTGTTCCTCGATATCGCCGCTTACCTGATAGTCGATGTCGTCGGGAAGAGGGATGCTCCCGAGACGGTCGCGAACATCCGCGGCGACGTCACCGAGCGGTCGCCCGGCGACATTTGCGAACAGGGTGGTAATTCGCCCCTGTTCCCGCCGCTGAATGCTGTCCGGCCCGATGGTCGGTTCGAACCGTACCAGATTGCGCAGGGCGATACGCTCACCGCCGCTGCCGGCCACCGTGAGATTCAGGAGTTCGTCCAACCGGCGCTGCTCGGCGTTCTGGATCTGAACCCAGATTCGCGCCTCGGTCCCGCCGGTTCGAAATTGTCCGGCACCTGAACCGCCCAATGCGGTCTCGATGGTCTGGGCGATACTGCGCACGTCGACGCCAAGGTCGGCGGCCCGGGCGCGGTCGATGCGGGTTGCGAACTCGGGCTGGCCACCGTCGCCACCCCAACGGACGTCGGTCACGCCGGGAATCTCCTCCAGCACCCTGCCGAACTCCGCCGCGACCGCGTTCATGGTCAGCCGGTCGAAACCACGAACGTCGATCGACAGGCGCTCGGCGTCATCGCCGCCCCCGAAGCCGCGGAAGAAGATCCCGCTGCTGGCTCGTACCCGCACGGTGACACCCGGGGGCTGGCCGATAGCCCGGCGCAGGGCGGCGGCGATCTCCTCGCTGGAGCGATCTCGGGATTCCCGGGGGCCGACACTGATGCGCATGTTTGCGGCTGCGGGCGAACCGGCCCGGAAGGAAGAGGCACCCACGCTGGTCACCATGTTGGTGATCTCGGGCACGGTCGCGTGCGCCTGAGCTTCCATTTCCCGCATCACCGTGTCGAGGATCTCAAGCCGGGTGCCCGGTTCCATGGAGATATTGACCCGCACGTCTCCTTCGTCGGTGGGTGGCAGGAATTCGGTGCCGACACCACGGAAGCCCAGCAACGCCAGAAGCAACAGGGCAAGGCTTGCGACCACCACCCACCACGGATGTTTCGATACCGGCTCCAGAAGCTGAAGGTACCTTCGCTCAAGGGGAAGATGGGCCGGTTCCCGCGGGCGGCTCGCATGTAGCGCGGGCCGCGCCATCAGCATCGGGACCAGAGTCAGCGCGGCGATCAGCGACACGGCCAGGGCAAAGGCGACTACCGCTGCCAGCGGCTTGAATAGTTGTCCGGCCAGTTCCTGGGCGAAGAACAGCGGCAGGAAGATCGCCAGCGTCGTCAGGGTGCTTGCAATGATGGCTGACGAGACCTGACCGGTACCGGTTACCGCTGCCGCGGCGATGTTCATCCCCGGATGCTCGTCCCGGTTGCGCGCGATGCTCTCGATCACCACGATCGCGTTGTCCACCATCAGGCCGACGCCCAGCGCGATACCGCCAAGGGTCATCAGGTTCAGGGTAAGGCCGCCGAAATAGACCAGGCCAAAGGTGGCAATCACCGAGATCGGGATTGCCGCGGCCGCCACCAGGGTAAAGCGCAGATTTCGCAGAAACGCCAGGAGCACCAGTACTGCCAGTGCGCTGCCGTAGAGGATCGCGCGCCCCAGGTTCTCGATCGAGCGGGAGATGTATACCGATTCGTCGCTGGCGACCTGGATCGCCACCTGTGGGAAGTCGCGGTTCAGGCGCCGGATCTCCGCGCGCACCGCAGCCGCGACCTCGACCGTATTGGCGTCGGCCAGCTTGCGGATGGCGAGTACAACGCCTTCTTCGTCGTTGACTCGGTAACGGCGTGTCACGCGCTGGTAGGTGTCGCGGATTTCGGCGATCTGGTGGAGGCGGATGGCGCCGCCGTCGCCACGGTGTACCACCGTCTGGGCGATCTGGTCGAGATCCTCGAACTGTGCCGGGGTGCGCAGCCGGAACTCGCGCCGGCCCTCGACGATGGGGCCACCCGGGGTGACGACGCTGGCATCACGAAGGGCGCTGCGCACGGTATCGAGCCCGATGCCCAGGGCCTGGATCCGCTCCGGCGAAACCTCGATCCGGATCTCCCGCTCCAGGCCGCCGCGAATGTCGATTGCGGCTACGCCGGAAATCCGCTCCAGGCGGGGGCCAATCCGGCTGTCGATCAGGCTGCGCAGTTGCACCGGGTCCAACGTGCTGCCCACGCCAAGGAGCATGATCGGCGAGGCCTGCGTATCGAATCGGCGGACCAAAGGACGGTCCGCGTCCTCGGGCAACTGGCCGGCGATTCGTGCCAGTCGATCACGCAGGTCGTCCACCGCCTCTCCGAGTTCGGTGCCCCAGGAAAAGCGTACCCGAACGTTGCTGTTGCCTTCGGCCGAGGTGGAATCGATTCGCTGCGCCCCGGTAATCGCGGCCGCCGCCTGCTCGATGGGACGGGTCACCAGTTGCTCCACTTCCTCGGGACCGGCGTTGGTGTAAGACGTCGTGACCGTCAGTACCGGCCAGGTAATGTCGGGCAGCAGGTCGACGGGGAGACGGTTCAGCGCCGAGAGCCCGAGCAGGATCACGATCAGGGTGACCATCCCCGTCATCACGGGCCGGTGAACGGTCAGCCGGGCGGGGTTCATTGTCGTGGCCGCGTCGGATCGGGTCGATGGTCCCTCCCATCCGGGCGATCGCCCGCGGCAGGGGCAAGTCGCACCGGGTTGCCGTCGGAGAGCAGATGCTGCCCCAGTATCACCACGGTCCGTGGGAGCTCGGGTTCAATGATCTCCACCCATTCGCCGTCGCGAATTCCCGGTGTTACCGGGCGCAGTCGGGCCAGTGGCGGGTCGGGCTCGGTGTCGATGGTGAAAACCACAAACCCCTCGGCGCGTTGCATCAGGGCGTCGCGCGGCACCGCCTGCGCCCGGTCACGGCGCTCGAGGTCGATCGCGATTTCGACAAACATGCCGGGGCGCAGCCGGGAATCGGCATTGGGTACCTCGATTTCGACGCGGGCCTGGCGCGTTGCCTCGCGGAACTCCGGGGCAATTCGGGCCACGGTGCCTGGGAAGAACTCCTCCGGCCACGCGGCACTGCGCAGGCGTACCCTCTGCCCGGAACGCAGTCGGCCGTAATCGGCCTCGCTGACGAAGGACACCGCGCGTAGCAGGTCCAGCGCCACCAACGTCAGGACCGCGGTGTTCGCGCCAATCACCGTACCCGGGTCCGCCATGCGCTCCGCTACGTGGCGGGTACCGTGGCCCTGCCAATCGGCCTCGATGCGGGCATACGACACGCGGATCTCGGCACTGCGCAAGGCCGCCGTGCGTTGGCGCAACTGTGACTGGGCAAGGTCCACGCGGGTCTGTTGCAGGACTGCCTGGCTTTCGGCGGTCTCCAGTTCGGCGGCCGAGGCAATGCCCTGGCTGCGCAGTTCACGCGTTCGTGTCAGCGCCCGACGGGCTGCGTTCAGGCTTTCCCGGGCCTCCGCCAGACTGGATTGGGCGACTGCCAGTTCCGCCTGCGACTGCAGCAAATCCTGCTGGAACTCCTCCGCATCCAGTTCGACGAGGAGATCGCCGGGTTCCACGGCATCGCCGATGTCGACAGCAATTTTCGCGATGCGCCCTCCTACTCGTGGGGTGATCTCGAGTCGGCTGGTCGACTCCAGGGACCCGAATACATAGAGTCGACGGACCAGGTCCCTGGTCTCCGTTTCCGCCGTCTCCACGGGCACCGGACGCGTGCCCACCGCCGGTGTGGCGCCCGTTACCGGCGCGTCCCGATCCAGCCAGACGACGGCGCTGGCTGCGATCAGCGCGCTGAGGGTCAACAGGCCGAGCAGTACACGGGTCATCGGTATCGTCGGGTTCCTTGGTTTCGCGCCGGGGCGCCGGTCTGTCGCGGTGGGGTCATGCCAAGCCTGCACCATGGACCTGAACCCGTCGTGAAAGTGCGAACCGAGATGGGGCGCGGCCGCGAATCCCATGGAATGCAGGAGCAAGGTCCAGCACACCAAAAGTCGTGGAGCCACCGAGGGCAGAAAGAATGCGTCGTTCCCGGCACATCGGGTTACCCGCCACCCCGAACCATTAAAGGTCCAGGCGTAGGGTGCCAATGAGCGCAGCGAATTGCACCGTTCGAGGCCCGGAGGTCGGGGGCCGAGGCCAGCGTGGTTCCGGTGCGGTTCGGCTTCACCTCACGGCACCCTACGCGGGTTCTTTCACGCTGATCCAACCTGCAAAGCTTTCGAGTTAAGATTCAGCGCAGGTGGTGAGGCCGGGGCGACGCGGAACTTATGAACGAAAACAGACGTACTTCCTGGCAGGACCTCGGCGGCTTGATCCGCTGGCTTGCACTGGTGCTGGTTGTCGCCGTGATCGGCGGCATGGTCACGCGCGGTTCGGTGGGTGACTGGTATCCGCAACTGGTGCAGCCCGCGTTCGCGCCGCCAAATGCTGTGTTCGGCCCGGTTTGGACGACTCTCTACCTGATGATGGCCTATGCGGCCTGGCGCGTCTGGCGGGTACACGGGTTCCGGCGCGCCCCTGGGGCGCTCGGGATGTTCCTGGTCCAGTTGGCCCTGAATCTGTTCTGGTCCATTCTTTTCTTCGGGTTCCAGCAAATCGGGTGGGCGCTGTTCGAGATCGTCGTGCTTTGGGTCACCATCCTGGTCACCGTCGTGCTGTTCTGGCGTCACGATCGCGTCGCGGGGGCGCTGCTGCTTCCCTACCTGGCCTGGGTCGGTTTCGCAGGCTTTCTGAACCATGCCTTCTGGGTGTTGAACTGACATGC
>SLHN01000293.1 GCA_007136145.1 Thioalkalivibrio sp. | reverse complement strand
GGGGGGGCCGGAACCGTCCCGCTCAGGGAGGAAAGCGGGAGACGCTGGGGGGCAGCGTCTAGGTACTGTGACGCGGGATCGTTCGAAAAGTTCACCGCCGATCTGCAACTCCGTACTTCGGTACATTTGGCTGCTTCGCATGTCCTTCAGTCGCTCCCGGATCCGAACAGGCCGTCCAGAAGCTGGGCCGAAGTGGTACCGTGCGGGTGGACCGCCAGCAGGCTGCCGTCCGGCCCGACCAGGTAGGTTGCCGAGGAGTGATCGACTACGTAGCCCAACGCCGATTCGACTTCGGTATGCTGGTAATAGACTCCGTAGCGGCCAGCGATGTCGCGCAATCGATCGTGCGGACCCGTTGCCGCTGTGATCCGGGGGTGAAAATGGTTCGCATAGGCTCTCAGGCGATCAGCCGTGTCACGTTCCGGGTCCACGCTGATGAAAAGGCCCTGAACTCGTTCCTGCCAAGCGGGCGGCAATTGCGCCAGAGCGCTGGAGATGATACCCAGGGACATCGGGCAGGCGTCCGGGCACGATGTGTAACCGAAATAGAGCCAGACATGGCTTCCCCGGAAGTCATCCAGGCTCAGTGGACCCGCACGATTGCTGATTGGCAGCTCGATCGGGCCACCCTGTAATCCCTGGAGTCCGGCCGGCGCCCTTTGGTGAAAACTCGCTTGCGATGGCGCCTCGGGCGATTGCGGCCAGAACAGGCCTGCCGCAATCAGCAGCAGTGCCAACACGATCAGAATGGACCAGACCCGGTTCCCCTGCATAACGCCCCCGATTCAGCGCCGGGTCACAAAGTGAAACTGAACCTCGCTCCGCGCTTCGTCGCCTTCCGGCAGCAGTGTCGCGGCCCAGGTCATCGACTCACTGACGCAGACCGGCACCACGATCTCGCCGCGAAACTGCCCTGGAGCCACGCGTTCCAGCCGTGCGCGGTTCAGACCCATGAACATCTCCACACCCGCAAGATCCAGTTCGACCCAGTCGGGATCGCGTCCCGACATCTCGAGCCGCACCTCCACGGGTCGCAGGGTCGGAATCGGGCGCGGCCGCAGGTCCAGCGTCAACCGGCCGTCATCGGCCAGATCGACGGTGCAGGCCTGCTGGTTCAGATCGCATGCCTCGGGAGCGACGCTGTGCATCGGTGTCTCCCCGCCCGGTAACAGGCGGTCGGCCCAGATCCACAACGCGGCCAGACCCAGCAGGGCCGCGACCCAGGGCGCAAGACGACCCAACCATGTCTGGGGTTTCATGTCAGTGTGCCGCATCCCAATTCATTCCGGTTCCCACATCGACCACGAGGTCCACCGCAAGATCCGCCGCCGAGGCCATGTCGTCTATCACCGCGGTCCGCAGCTTCCCGACGGAGTCCTCGCGGACCTCGAGAACCAGTTCGTCGTGCACCTGCATGATCATCCGCGCGGGCAGCTGGCCGGATGCAAGTCGTGCGGCCACCTTCAGCATCGCGCGCTTGATGATGTCCGCGGCGGTGCCCTGGACCGGCGCGTTGATCGCCACACGCTCGGCCTGGCCTCGGCGTGCTGGATTGCGGCTGCCGATCTCGGGCAAGTACAGGCGGCGCCCGAACAACGTCTCCACGAAGCCCCGCTCGCGGGCTTGCTTGCGCGCCGATTCCATGTATTCGTGCACCCCGGGGTAACGGGCAAAGTACCGTTCGATGTATTCCCTGGCGCGCCCCTGATCGATGCCCAGGTTGCGTGCCAGACCAAACGCCGACATGCCGTAGATCAGCCCGAAATTAATCGCTTTTGCCGCTCGACGCTGTTCGCCGCTGACCGCCTCCGGAGTTTCCACCGCAAAGACCTCAGCCGCCGTCGCTCGGTGGATGTCCTGCCCGGCAGCAAAGGCGTCGAGCAGCCCTTGGTCTCGGGACAAGTGCGCCATGATGCGCAATTCGATCTGCGAGTAATCGGCGGCCAGCAGCACATGGCCTGGTTCGGCGATGAATGCCTGCCGAATCCGGCGACCTTCCTCGCTGCGCACCGGAATATTCTGCAGGTTGGGATCGGACGACGAGAGTCTGCCCGTCGCGGCCACTGCCTGGTGATACGAGGTGTGCACGCGGCCACTTTCCGGGTCCACGCGTTCGGGCAACCTTTCGGTATAAGTGCTACGTAACTTGCTCAACCCCCGATGCTCGAGAATCAGGCGCGGCAGGGGGTATTCGGCCGCCATCTGTTCGAGGACATCCTCGGCCGTGGATGGCTGGCCCTTGGGCGTACGCCTCAGCACCGGCAACCCGAGCCGGTCATACAGGATCTCCTGGATCTGCTTCGGCGAGCCGAGGTTGAACTCGCTGCCTGCCTCCGCATAGGCCTGTTCGGCCACTTCCTCCATGCGCCGCAGCAGTTCCCGGCTTTGGCTGCGCAGCAGGTCGGCATCGACCTTGACGCCGGTTCGCTCGATTTCCGAGAGCACCGGAATCAGCGGGATCTCGAGCTCCCGATACACCGAGCAAGGCCCCTCGGTTTCGGCGAGTCGGGGCGCGAGAACCGAATGCAGACGCAGGCAGACCTCGGCGTCCTCCGCGGCATACTCGGTGGCCCTTTGTACCGACACATCGGCGAACGGGATCTGTCTGGCACCCTTCCCTGCCACGTCCTCATAGGTGATCGCCTTATGCCCCAGGTGTTTATCGGCAAGGGTATCCAGATCGTGCCGGTTGGCACCGGCGTCGAGGACATAGGATTCGAGCATCGTGTCTTCGCGGATCCCGCGCAGAGTGATGCCGTGGTTGGCGAGCACGTTGCGGTCGTATTTCAGATGATGGCCCAGCTTGGCGCGGTCATCGGATTCAAGCCACGAGCGCAGACGTTCCAGCGTTTCGTCACGATCGAGCTGGGGATCGGCGTCGGCGCTGGTGTGAGCCAGCGGCAGATACCAGGCAAGGTTCGGTTCAACGCTGAACGACAATCCGACGATCCGGGCCTGCATATAGTCGAGACTGGTGGTCTCGGAATCAAAGGCCACCAGTTCACTGGATTCCAGCCGTTCCAGCAGGGCGGTGAATTCCTTTGCAGTGCGCACCGTCCGGTAGTCCGGGTTCGGAGCCGCAGCGTCCGCGGAATCCATGTTTTCTCCGGGGCCATCATTCGGCTCCAGGGTTTCTACCAGGCGTCGGAATCCAAGCTCGGTGTACAACTCGCGCAAGCGCTCCGCATCGGGTTCGCGCAGGGTCAGTTCGTGTTCATCGAGCCCGAGTTCCACATCACGCCGAACGGTGACCAGTTGCCGTGACAGGGGCAGGTGGGAACGCGCGGCGCGCAGGTTCTCTCCCACCTTGCCACCGATCGTATCGGCATTCTCCAGAACCCCATCTAGGCTGCCATATTGATTGATCCATTTCGCCGCGGTCTTCGGCCCCACCTTGTCGACACCGGGTACGTTATCGACAGCATCCCCGACGAGGGTCAGGTAGTCGACGATACGGTCCGGACCGACACCGAATTTCTCGCGTACCCCCGGTGGGTCCAGGACCGTGCCATTCATCGTATTGACCAGGGTGACCCGATCACTGACCAACTGCGCAAGATCCTTGTCGCCTGTCGAAACGACGACCCGCTCGCCCCGCCTTTCGGCCTGCTCCACGAGCGTGGCGATCACGTCGTCGGCCTCGACACCGGCGATGCAGAGCAGCGGCAGACCCATCGCTTCCACCAGTTGGTGCAGCGGTTCGACCTGCGCGACGAGTTCCTCGGGCATGGGCGGACGGTTGGCCTTGTACTCGGCATACAGGTCGTCGCGAAAAGTCCTCCCCGGAGCATCGAAGACCACAGCCATTCGCGACGGACCGTAGTCGGCACGCAGCTTGCGCAGCATATTCACGACACCATAGAGAGCACCGGTCGGTTTGCCGTCCGGGCTGGTCAGCGGCGGCAGGGCATGGAAAGCGCGGTACAGGTAGGACGAGCCGTCGACCAGAACCAGAGGGGCATCATCGCTCATGAATACAGACACGGTGGGAAACGGCCCCCAGTGTACTGCGGGCAGGGGACGCTCGCGAATCCCCGAGAATAGCCTGAAAGATGTCTCGACCAAGGTCATGGACCCGAACCTCTTCGGAG
>SLHN01000138.1 GCA_007136145.1 Thioalkalivibrio sp. | reverse complement strand
TCGAACCGCGCCGATCCGATGACAAACCTGGCCTCCAGCCACCGGGCTCGACGGGTGTGGATTCGCCGCGCTCGTGGGCACTCACGACAGTTCATCGGGAGGGGCGCCGCCCGACCGAGGGCATGAAGCTTGGCGAATAGCGCGGTGGCGTCACCCCCCCCCGTGGGTAAGTATCTGCACTACACTCAGTCCTGCATACAGCGATGTGAAATCGATGACAGAGGCGATCGGGAGAGGGTGGAGATGTCTGACGAAAGAGCAGCCCAGGTGCCAGCCAGTGGCATGAATACTGCCGCGCGGGTGACCGGTGTCGGGGTTCTGTTGGTCGGGGTGGCGCTGGCTTTTCTGGGGAT
This sequence comes from Thioalkalivibrio sp., assembly GCA_007136145.1. GTDB lineage: Bacteria > Pseudomonadota > Gammaproteobacteria > Ectothiorhodospirales > Ectothiorhodospiraceae > Thioalkalivibrio. Next base: position 3,750 of record SLHN01000138.1, on the reverse strand, counting down.
GGGGCTGTTCATGTTCAACATGGGGCGGGACATGAGTACGATGACCAAGGCCGTTACCCAGATGGGCCTTGATGTATCGACGATGGCGGAGGATATGACGTTCATGGCCGGCCGCATGGAGGTCATGGCCGAAAGCATGGTCGAGGGTCAGGCGGGCATGTCGGCGGACTTCAACCGGGTGCGTGTCGGGATGGAAATGATGGCCTCTGACGTCCGCAGCATGAGCGAGAACATGAACGATCTCGCGGTCAACATCCGAGGCATGGCTGGAAACATCGGTACGATGAACACCTCGATGTCGCAGATGAACCATTCCATGGGCACAATGACGGGGACCATGGGGCGCATGTCGGTGGACATCAACAAGTTTACGCGGCCGGAGAGCCTGATGCCGATGTCCCCGTTCCGCTGATCATGTCGGTGAACGCCAGTCTCTGGTCGCGTGTCAGCAGCGGACGACCACCCGGTCGATCGCCTTCCGGTATCGTGCCGGTGCCACCTGCTGACCGACATGGGGTCCGGTTCATCGGGTGGCCGGGCGAACAAGGCGCGTGCGGAAGCACTTTTGCCGCCCGATTCGGGCTCACGCTGTAGACAAGTTTTCGACGGTGTGTGGAGTCACGCGGTTTCGTCCCGCGCGCTTACTCATATACATCGCCTGATCGGCCTGAGAAAGCAGTTCCTGCGAGTCCGCGGCCATTCCGGGGTAAGTGGCCAGGCCAATGCTGACGGTGGTGCTGACCTTCTCACCCATGGCGTCGAACGACAGGTGCTCGATGGACCTGCGAACGCGTTCGGCGACTTCCAGGGCGGCATTGATCCCCGTGTTCGGAAGCATCACCGTGAACTCGTCCCCTCCATAACGCGCCACGAGGTCCGAGCCACGGAGCGCACTCTGTATCGTCTTCACCATGCGGATGATCAGTTCGTTACCGACCTCGTGCCCCAGTCGATCATTCGTCGCTTTCAGGTTGTCGGCGTCGATCATCATTACCGTCAGTTCCGAACCCTCGCGTGCCGCCCTGATCCGCTCACGTTCGAGATCCGCGTAGAAAACCCTCATGTTTGGGAGACCGGTGAGTTCGTCGGTTTCCGCCAGGTACTGCAGGAACCTTCGTGCGAAGCTCATATCGGCTGCAAGAAGCGCGGTCAGATACGCCACAAGAACGAATGGCGCGAAATTGAACATGGTGTTGCTGAAGGTCTCGTAGGCAAAGAAGGCATCGCCCAGCAATCCATGCGCTGCATGCAGGTACAGTGCCATGATCAGCGCCACTTGAGCCAACGTCATGTATTTCCCGAGAGTCAGCGCGGAAAACACGATGGGTAGCAAGTAGAGATTGACCAGCGGGCTGTCGGCCTTGCCCGTGTGCCAGATCGCAAAGGCGGTCAGTGCGATCATGCCAACGGTCTCGACCGTGAGTTTCCAGCGAGCCTCGCTCGTGAAAAGATTGAGGTAACGGAAAGCGATGATCAGAGCGCCAAAGGCGATGCAGGCCATCGAGATCGCGAAGGCATCGACGTCGGTTCCCGGGACGACGAGGTAGACGAGTATCAGGACCAGAAGCAGCCATTCGATCTCGGCGAGGGTGCGGTTGAACCCTTTGAGTTCTACCTGATCCGCCTTGATCGACCGGTCGCTTGCCGCAAACGCCGCTTCATTGTCCCTGTTGTCCGTAAGCATCACTGAGATGATCCGGGGCAGACATGGGGTTGCTGTTCGGGCAGCATCGATCCCGCTTCAGCCGAAATCAACCAGAGTCGCCGAGGGATCAGCGTCGGCCTGTCCGGAATGGTTTGCGGCTCATGCATAAGTTCACCCCGCGATTGTCTGATCGAAACTCGCCCACCGGTGAACCCGGATTCATCAGAGTGGTTCGGGGGCCCAGCATTTGCTGTCGAAGCCCCATTCTACAGCCAATCCATGGTTTGCCGGAATCAAGACCAAGTCTCGTCTCAGGTGTCGCGCCCGCCACAAGTTTCCACCGACCGGATGGAAACGATCCGCGCGGTTGGGCTGCCTTTCACGAAGCCGTGCCCTGAAGCGCTGGCTTCAGTCCTGGCGAAGCCCAAACCACCGCCAGCCCAGCCGTCAGTCTAGTCCAAAAGGGTCGCTTGTGAATTATGTGTGGCTGTCGCGGAAGCGGCTGTCACTTGCGCGTGGTCCGGGCCTGGGCTCACAAAGCATGGATTCGCGCGGGCAAGCATCCCATGGGACTGCCTGTAACCGGCACCGCGTTTCGCGGGAGAGCTTTCGCACGTTCGGTATTCCGGTCCCGAGGAACTCCATGGTATGGTCAGTTACGCTGCGGGCAGCGTCGCAAGCGGTTCCCCTGCTTGCCCGTACGCTCCGAGAATCAAAGACAACACCCGTAACCGGAGGAATCTGCCGTGAACCGAAACCGTATGAATCTCAGGAAGCTGCTTGTCGGCGCCGCACTGACCGTCGGCTTGGGCACCGCAGGGAATCTGCCAGCGTTCGAGATGGGTGCCGAGGCAACCATCGACTACCGGCAGGGGGTCATGAGAGCAATAGGAGGCAATGTCGCATCCACCGCGGCAATAGTGATCGATGGTGCCGATTTTGGCGACAACCTTCTCATGCATGTCCGCTACCTGGTCGATGCCACGAAGGATATCCCGTCGCTGTTTCCTGAAGGCTCGGATTTCGGCGAAACCGATGCTCTGCCGTCGGTCTGGGAAGAACCCGAAAAGTTCGCTGAGAGATCGAGTGCGAATCACGAGGCGGCCCTCGCCTTGCTCGAGGCGGTTGAGCAGGGCGATGACGCGGTGATCAGGGGCGCTTTCCGCGACCTCGGTCAGTCCTGCAGATCATGCCACGAAGATTTCCGGCACCGCGACTGACGGCCTCCGCCATGCTTCGGTTTCGCCAACCCGCGAGAAGTTGGCAGGTTTCAGGTGCTCTGCTTCTGGCTTTTTTTGCCCTGATTCCTGCCAAAGGGCTGGCCAGTGGCATGGGGTTGTCGGAACAGGCGCGTGAAGGCGAGTACCTTCTGCGTGCGGCCGGTTGCGTCTCGTGTCATACCGAAAAGGTCGAAGGCGCCGCGTTTCTTGCAGGGGGCAGGGCCATCGATACTCCGTTCGGGGTCTTTTACGGGCCCAATATCACGCCCGATCCCGAAACCGGGATCGGGCTCTGGAGTGAGCGGGACTTCGCACGGGCGTTAAGGTACGGGATCAGACCGAACGGGGGGCATTACTACCCCGCTTTCCCGTACACCTCCTACACCCGGATGCGGGATGACGACGTTGCTGCGATCTGGGCTTACCTTCGTACCGTGGAACCAGTGCGACGTGAGAACCGCGGACACGAACTCGCCTGGTATGCGGGATTCCGCCCGGGATTACGCTTCTGGAGGTTCCTCCACTTTCGTCCCGGTGAATTCCAAGCCGACCCCAATGCCACCGCCGAATGGAATCGTGGAGCCTACCTGTCACAGGCCGCCGCGCACTGCGCTGAATGCCATTCACCTCGAACCCGGACGGGCGGTCTGGACCCGGAGCGGCTTTACGCTGGCGGGAGATTGGGGGGTGGCGACGTCGCACCGAACATTACGCCGGATCGTGACACTGGAATCGGGCGTTGGCGGGCGGGCCACCTGGTGCGCTATCTCGACCTGGGAATGGATCCCGATGGGGATTTCGCGGGCGGGGCAATGGGGGACGTGATTGGCGAGGGGACCAGCCACCTGACCGACGAGGACCGGCGTGCGCTGGTCATCTACCTTC
>SLHN01000302.1 GCA_007136145.1 Thioalkalivibrio sp. | reverse complement strand
TTATCAATGTGATCTGACGCCCTGGAAAACAGTTCATGCGCGCGCAAGGGTGTCAAGGATGAATCCGACAGCCGGCGACTCGGGCGCCCCCGGCACATGGGCAGTTCTCTACATACCAGTTCGGCGATGGAGGGCAGCGCGATGTTGCACGATATGAACCCCGACGATGTTCAGGGTCCCTACCAGGAAGTGACGCTTGAGTTATATGAGGTTGGCCCTCGCAAAGTTTACTGGGTCGACGAGGAAGTGCCTTTCCCCGATGGGCGCCTGATTGTTTCGCGTACTGATCTAAAGGGCATTATCACCCATTGCAACGCTTCCTTTGTTGCGATGTCTGGGTATTCGCGTGACGAATTGATCGGCGCCGAGCACAGTATTCTGCGGCATCCAGAGATGCCCGCGATCGCGTTCAAGGGGTTATGGGATGATGTGGAAGCCGGGAAGAACTGGCATGGTTATGTGAAAAACCTTCGGAAAGATGGGAAATTCTATTGGGTTCACGCCGCGGTTGTTCCCAACATACGACAGGGCAAGGTGGTCGGTTACACGTCAGTTCGTCGCAAGCCTTCTCGAAGAAAAGTGGACGAGGCAAGTGAACTGTACAAGACTCTTCTGGCCGAGGAGAAGGGACAATGAGCGACGTTCTTCAAATGACGGCGAGCCCGGACTTTCCGACCAAGAGAATTCCAGGCTGGTTTTTTCTCAATACGTGGTTACAAAAGGCGTTGAAGACTCGTATACATCTCGAGATTTACCAGGATTTCGAGCGGCAGCGCGAGGCGATTGCCGCGGATCGGGTGGACCTGATCTACGCCAATCCGTTCGATGCCGCGATGCTGGTGCGCGAGAAGGGATTCGTGCCTGTGGTTCGTCCCGCGGGTCGGAGTGACGAATGTATCGTTGCGGTGGCGGCGCAATCATCGATCAAAAGTGTCGAGGATCTCCGGCCTGGTTGTCGTCTTGCGCGGACTGACGACCCGGACGTGAATCTGGTCGGTATGATCCTTCTCGAACCGGCGGACCTTGATGCCGGGAATATCGAGATCGAGCAGGTGGACAGCTATCCGCTGGTCGCCAAGGCATTGTTGCGTGGAACGGCGGACGTGGGGTTCTTTCTCGAGGAGTCCTATGACGAACTTACGGACTTGGTGCGCAATCAGATGCGTCCATTGGTGCGTAGTCAGATCTTCGACATCTGTCATGTGCTTCTGGTTGGGCCACGACTCAGCGGGCGGCGGGAAGAGGTGCGGCGTGTTCTTCTTGAGATGGCTGACGATACGAGAGGGGCGGATATTCTGAGAGAACTCGGATTTTTGTCGTGGGAGAATGTTGAGGATGAAGACACCGAGTTCATGATCGACCTGATGGATACGCTCAAGATCTAGAGTGCCGCGAGGCGCGGAGCAGGGCGCCGATACGGCACCGATTTCGACTTCCCGGGCCCGAAACGCTATATGTGCTGCATTCGTTGCCGCGTTGCAGCTTTCATTGTCAGCGTTGTCGCCGGTCAACCCCTGGAAGCCTGGGCCGTGGATTCGGGACCGTGCTACACCCAATCTACTGATTCAAATGGAGGAAGCAGCCGCTGTGTCTGCCCCGACCCGCAGTATCGAAGAGATCATAGCCAGAGACATCCAATGCCGTGTGGAGCAGGTCCAAGCCGCCGTGGCTCTACTCGATCAGGGCTCAACGGTGCCTTTCATCGCCCGGTACAGAAAGGAGGCGACCGGAGCGCTCGATGACACGCAGTTGCGCATGCTCGAGGAACGGCTGGGTTATCTGCGGGAGTTGGAGGAACGTCGCGGGGCGATTCTGAAAAGCATTTCCGAGCAGGACAGGCTGACGCCCGCGCTGGAGGCGCGAATCCGAGAGGCTGACAGCAAGACGCGATTGGAGGATCTCTACCTTCCATACAAGCCCAGGCGACGCACGAAGGCCCAGAATGCGCGCGAGGCCGGACTCGAGCCGTTGGCGGACGCATTGCTGGCCGATCCCAACCTCGACCCGGAAGCGACGGCGGCACGGTATGTGAATGCCGAACACAAGGTCGAGTCGGCACGCGACGCCCTGGATGGCGCGAAGCAGATTCTGATGGAACGGTTTTCCGAGAATGCCGAGTTGCTGACGCGGCTGCGCACCTGGCTCTGGCAGAATGGCCTCGTCCGCGCGCAAGTCGCCGAGGGCAGGGCCGACGAAGCGAGCAACTTCCGCGACTATTTCGATCATTCGGAGAAACTGGCCGAGATCCCCTCGCATCGGGTTCTTGCGCTGTTCCGTGGTCGCAAGGAAGGGGCGTTGCGGGTGTCGATGATTCTTCCCGAAAAATGGGAAAAGGCCCAGCCGCATCCGTGCGAGGCGATGGTCGCGAACAGCGTTGGCTGGGAGCATCAACGCCGCCTTGCCGATGACTGGTTGCAGGAGACGATCCGCTGGACCTGGCGGGTGAAACTTGCGGTCCATCTCGAGACCGAATTGCTGGGCCAGGTACGGGAGCGGGCCGAGATCGCCGCCATCAATGTTTTTGCCCGCAACATGCAGGCGCTGCTGATGTCTCCGCCGGCCGGAATGAGGGCAACGCTGGGCCTGGATCCTGGGTTGCGCACCGGCGTCAAGGCCGTGGTTGTCGATCCCACCGGGAAATTGCTCGATTTCACCACGGTGTTTCCGCACGCACCGCAAAAGCGCTGGGATGAGTCTCTGGCCGCGCTCGGCGCACTGTGCGTGAAGTACAAGGTGGAGCTGATCGCAATCGGAAACGGGACGGCGAGCCGCGAAACCGATCGGCTCGCCGGTGATCTCCTGCGCAAGCTTCCGGATCTGAAGATGCGCAAGGTCATCGTGAACGAATCGGGCGCGTCGATTTACTCGGCTTCCGAACTCGCGGCCCGGGAGTTCCCGGGCCTCGACGTCTCCTACCGTGGCGCGGTGTCGATCGCGCGTCGGCTGCAGGATCCGTTGGCTGAACTGGTAAAGATCGATCCAGCATCGATTGGCGTGGGCCAATATCAGCATGATGTCAGCCAGGTGAAACTGGCGCGAAGCCTCGACGCCGTGGTCGAGGATTGCGTGAACGCGGTGGGTGTCGATGTGAATACAGCCTCTGCTCCGTTGCTGGCCCGCATTGCTGGCCTGAACGGCACACTCGCGGGCAACATCGTCGAATTCCGTGAGCAGCACGGCCGGTTTCCCAGCCGCAAGGCGCTCAGGAAGGTGCCTCGCCTGGGCGATCGGACCTTCGAGCAGGCGGCGGGGTTTCTGCGGATCAGCGATGGCGACGATCCACTGGATGGTTCCGCGGTGCATCCAGAGGCTTATGTTGTGGTCCAGCGCATCGCCAGGAAACATGGCCGCAGGGTTCAGGACCTGATTGGTGACACAAACTTCCTGCGCACACTCGACGCGGCCGAATTCACCTGCGAGCGATTTGGGTTGCCTACGGTGCGCGACATCATTGGCGAACTGGAGAAGCCGGGGCGCGACCCGCGGCCCGAATTTCGTGCTGCTGTATTCCGCGATGGGGTCGAGGAGCTGAAGGATCTTCAGTCGGGGATGATTCTTGAAGGCGCCATTACCAACGTCACCAATTTCGGTGCGTTCGTCGATATTGGTGTGCACCAGGACGGTCTCGTCCACATCTCCGCGCTGGCGGACCGGTTCGTCAAGGATCCCCACGAGGTCGTATCCCCGGGCGATATCGTCAAGGTCAAGGTGATGGAAGTGGACCTGCCACGCAAGAGAATTGCGCTCAGCATGCGCCTGGACGACCCGACCGAGGCGGCCGCGAAACCGAAGCCTCGCCGTGAGGCGCCCGCCGATCGGCGTCCGGTCGGCAGTGCGGCCAAGGTTCGTTCAGAAGCCACGTCACAACCCGTGGGTGGCATGGCGGCTCTTTTTGCCGCTGCCCAGCGACAGGCGAAAAAAGGGCGTGGCAGGTAGCCGATACAGGACAATGCGCCCGCTCCGCTCGCGGCCCGATATTTTCAGGGGGCTACGGTCGAGCACGGGGCACGGCTGATCAGAACAATCGATTGAGCCCGTTCAAAGCGGCGATCCGGTAAGCCTCCGCCATCGTCGGGTAGTTGAAGGTCGTCTCGACGAAGTATTCGATG
>SLHN01000113.1 GCA_007136145.1 Thioalkalivibrio sp. | reverse complement strand
GCCGCCGGCGCCGACTTCGTCATCACCCAGATCGGCTACGATCCCCACAAATACGCCGAAGCCGCCTACTGGGTGGACAGCCGCAACTACGGCGTCCCGCTGATCGCCAACGTCATGCCATTGACGGCGGCACGGGCCCGCTACATGCGCCATCACCAGCTGCCGGGCGTCACCATCACCGACTCCCTGCTCGCACTCCTGGAAACCGAGGAACAAACGCTGGCCGATCGGGGCAAGGCCCGCGTCCTGCGCCGTCTCGCCCTGCAAATCGTCGGGGTACGGCTGTTGGGATACGCGGGCGTGCAGATCACCGGGCTGCACTCTACCGAGCAGCTCGCGATGCTGGAACAGCATTATCATGAAGTCCAGGACCTGTGTACGGACCGGATCGTCTGGAAGCAGGCATGGGCCGAGGCAGTGAGCCTGCCGGAAGGCGGGCAGGCCGACCCTCGCCCCACCCGCGAGGCGTGGTACCTGATCAACCCACACCGAGCCCGACCGCGCCGGCGGGCCCGCACGAAGTACCGGGTGATGGAGACCGTGCATGACGTGACCTTCGATCGCGGGCCACTGGCCGGACTCATCGGGCTGGCCGTGCGTTCCGTCCGGCGCCACACTGCCACCGATCGCCTGCTGGAGCGCATCGAACGCGGTATCAAGGCGCCGTTGTTCGGCTGCGAGACCTGCGGCATGTGTCGCCTTGCCGCCACGCAGTACGTCTGCCCCGAGACCTGCCCCAAGGGCCTGGCCAACGGCGCTTGCGGAGGAACCAGCGAGAATCTGTGCGAATTCCGGGATCGCGAATGCATCCATAGCCACAAGTACCGGCTTGCCAAGGAGCTCGGACTCCTCGAGCAGATCGAAACCTGGCTCGTGCCCGCAATCCCTGCCGATGTTCGCCACACCTCGTCATGGCCCCCACATTTCCGCGGGGAGGGCCCCAAGATACGAATCGGAGCTCCAGGCCGACCGACCACTGCCGCGGAACCCATCCAATCACCTCCGATTGACGAAGGAACGGTGGAAGCGCTGCCTCCGACTCCGGCCCAACAGCGATCGGCGAGCAACAAATAGAAGGGGAGTGGAGGGCGTGAGATCCGCTCCCTCCGCCCCCTTCAGTCGCTTCACGCCGGTCGCGCGGTTCTCTCGCCGGTGGTGCCGCGGGTCCGTTCCGCTGACCCGCTTCTCCACGAACGTTTTGCGACCCTTGGGGCAACGCATGTTTATTGTTCCCTTCGCCACAAATCAGGCGACCTGGAGAGCTCAGCCAGCCATTGCCGCGATGCCTGCCTTTGCAATCTGTGCATCCTGTTCGGGTTGGACGCCGGAGACGCCGACCGCGGCGATGACCTGGCCATCATGCAGAATGGGAACCCCGCCGGTCATGAGGCCCTGCAGCATCGGAACGGACAGGAAGGCGGTGCGGCCTCCATTGATCATGTCCTCGAAGGCCTGGCTCTCACGCCGCCCCAAGGCGGCGCTGCGGGCCTTCTCCGGCGCGACGTAGGCGGCCATGGGCGCGCAGCCGTCCATGCGTCGTAGCGCCAATGGATGGCCTCCGTCATCGGTGATCGCAATGGTGACAAGCCAGCCATTGGCCTCCGCCTCCTGTTGGGCGGCATCGAGAATCTGGTTGACCAGTTCAAGCGAGAGAACGGCCTTCTGCTGCATGGTAACGGCTCCTACGCGGTTGGTGGGGAAGCGGGGGTCATGGCTTCGTCGACGATTTCGATCCAGTGCCGCACCGGTGTGCGACCGGCACCGGCCAGGTGGGTCTGACAACCGATGTTGGCGGTGACGATGACTTCCGGGCCACCGGCCTCCAGCGCCCTGAGCTTCTGGTCGCGGAGCCGGCGCGAGAGTTCCGGCTGTGTGATCGAGTAGGTGCCGGCGGACCCGCAGCAGAGGTGGCTGTCGGCGACCGTGGTCAGGCGGAAATCCAGCCGGCTCAGGAGCGCTTCGACCGCACCACCCAGGCGTTGCCCGTGTTGCAGTGTACAGGGGCTGTGAAAGGCCACTTGGCGGTTGCCGCGAATCCTCAGTTGTTCCAGCGGTTCCTCCCGAAGCACCTCGATCAGGTCGCGGGTCATTCGACTGACCACGGCGGCGCGTTCAGCGTAGGCGGGATCCCCGGCGAGCAGGTGTCCGTATTCCTTCACGAACGCGCCACAGCCGCTGGCCGTCTGCACGATCGCCTCGGCGCCCGCTTCGATCGCCGGCCACCAGGCGTCGATGTTCGCGCGTGCCCGGTCCAGGCCGTCCTGCTGCGCGTTGAGGTGGTAATCCAGCGCGCCGCAGCAGCCTGCGTCGGGAGCGGGGACCAGGCTGATGCCCACGCGGTCGAGCACGCGGGCTGCCGCGGCGTTGGTGTTCGGCGACAGGCCGGGCTGGACGCAGCCTTCGAGAATCAGCATGCGCCGGGAGTGCCTGGCGGTGTCGGGTCGAACACCGGCAATGGCCGGGCGGGGCGGGATCTTCTCGCGCAGAGGGCCGGGAATCAGTGGGCGCACCGCGCGACCCAGGCGGAACAGAACCGAGGCGATTCGCGGTCGGGACATCGTCCGGCGCAGCAGGTCACGGAAGAGGCGCTCGGGCAGGCCACGGGGAACGCGCGTCTCGATCTCCGCTCGCCCGATGTCCACCAGTTTGCCGTACTCGACCCCGGAGGGGCAGGTGGTCTCGCAGTTGCGGCAGGTCAGGCAACGGTCCAGATGCAGGCGGGTCTCCGCGGTTGCAACGTCGGGTGCGTCCGGGTTTTCGAGCAGAGCCTTCATCAGATAGATGCGCCCGCGCGGACCGTCGCGCTCGTCGCCCAATAACTGATAGGTGGGGCAGGTCGCATTGCAGAACCCACAATGCACGCAACTGCGCAGGATACGGTCGGCTTCACGGATACGTGGTTGTTTCAGGGCCTCGGGGCTGAAGTGGGTCTGCATGTCAGAGGTCCCTGTACAGGCGGCCGGGGTTGAAGATTCCCTGTGGATCCAATCGCGCCTTCAGCTGGCGATGGTACTTTGCCAGCACCGGGCCGAGCGGGGTGAACGGCTCCGCGGCGGAAGGCGTGTAGCAGGTCGCGTGGCCGCCGGCACGGGTCGTTGCTTCGCGAATCGCGGAGGCCGGCATGGTGCTGCGTAACCAGCGCTGCGCCCCGGCCCAGTCGAGCAGCCAGTCGCCATCGATGGCCAGAGGGGGCACTGTGTGCGGGACCGAAAGGCGCCAAAGGGGGCGCGGGTCGGCGCTGTCGAAGAAGGGGAGTTCCAGTTCCCGCAGGTGGTGCCAGAAGTCCGCATCCAGCGTCTCGCCACCGAGGCGCGCCCGGTTCGCGTCGACAGAGCGGCTGCCTCCCTCCAGGCGCAGGTACAGCGTGCCGTCCTGCCAGGCGGCGGCGGTCAGCGGGACCGGCTGGCGGCCCCATTTGGCCAGCTTGGCCATCGAGGCTTCCAGGGGTAGCTGCAGCCGCAGGCTGTGGGCGGCACCAGGGAGCGGCAGCACCTTCAGCGAGACCTCGGTGATTACGCCGAGGGTGCCCTGAGCACCGGTGACCAGACGCGAGAGATCGTAGCCGGCGACGTTCTTCATCACCTCGCCACCGAAGCGCAGGTGCTGGCCGTCATGGCTGATCAGCCGTGTGCCCAGCACGAAGTCGCGCACCGCGCCACTCCAGGGGCGCCGCGGGCCGGAGAGTCCCGTCGCCACCATGCCACCGACCGTGGCTGAAGGGCCGAAGTGGGGTGGCTCGAATGGCAGTTGCTGTCCCGATGCCGCCAGCGTCCGTTCCAGTTCGGTCAACGGGGTGCCTGCGCGCACCGACACCACCAGTTCCACCGGATCGTAGTGGGTGATGCCATGGTGGCCCGTGATGTCGAGCGCCGGTGCGTCCACGGGGTGTCCGTAAAAGGTCTTGGTGCCGCCGCCGGCAATGCGCAGTGGCGTCCCGGAGCCGTTGGCCTCGGCGACCCGTGCACAGAGTTGCGTGGCGATGTCCTGCGCCCCGGTGTCCGGGTCGGGTACGGCGTCTGGGTCCATGAGTGTGCTCAAAATCTTGGCAGTTCGGGATGGGGTAGCTGATTGTCGTGAACGTGCATTGCTCCGTATTCCGCACAGCGAGCG
>SLHN01000313.1 GCA_007136145.1 Thioalkalivibrio sp. | reverse complement strand
TGGCCGGCACCCCGGGGAGGAACGATGACCGTACGCATCATCGAAATCCTCTACCAACCCGAAGCATCAGGCCAATTCCATCGGTAGATAAGCGCAAGGATGGCCGGTTTATCGTGAACATCTTTCTCGTGGGGTACCGTGAGGCGCAGCCGAACCGCACCGATACCAGGTCGGACCTGGTTCCAGGCCCCTGGGCCTCGAGCGGCGCAATTCGCTGCGCTCATTGGCACCCCACGCCTCGTGCCGTCCGGGGTGATACTCCAAGGCCATGAGCGTCAGCGTGGCATCATTCTCACGTGATGGAGATCCACCAGCGGGTGTGGCTGGCCGATATGAAATCCCTGCGCGTAATCGACACCAAGTTCGATCAGGCGCCGGAGTACGGCCTCGCTCTCGACGAACTCCGCGATGGTTTTCAGCCCCATCGTGTGACCGATCGTGTTTATGGATTGCACCATCGCGAGATCGATCGGATCCCGTTCGATGTCCTTCACGAAACCCCCGTCAATCTTGAGAAAGTCGACCGGCATGGCCTTGAGGTATGCGAATGAGGACAGCCCGCTGCCGAAATCATCCAGTGCGAAGGTGCAGCCAAGCCGCTTCACCCGCCGGATGAATTCCACGACCTGGGACAGGTTGGCGACCGCCGAACTCTCTGTAACCTCGATACAGATCGCTCCGGTCGGCAGGCTCGCACGCTCCAAGGCCATTACGACGGCGTCCCGGAAGCGCACATCGCTGAGGGACGCCCCAGAAAGATTGATACCGAACGTGCTTTCGATCTCACCGCGTTGGCGAAACAGGTCACCGAGCCAGGACAGGGTATTGTTGAAAACCCATTCGTCGATCTGCGGCATCAGGCCGTAGCGCTCGGCCGCGGGGATGAAGTTCTCCGGACTGATGATCCGGCCGTCCTCCTCCAGACGCACGAGAATCTCGTAATGGGGAAACGAAGCATCATCGGGTGGCAGGGCCATGATCGGTTGCGCGTAGAGCCGCAATCGGTCCTGATCCAATGCCGCGCGCAGGCGAGTGACCCATTGCATCTGCCCATGTCGAAGCACGACATGATCATCGTCCTTGCGATAGGTATGGAGCCGGTTCCTGCCCGACTCCTTCGCCGCGTAACAAGCGGTATCCGCCGCGGACAGCAACTTGCCGAGGTCATGATCCTCGGGCAACACGGCAACCAGACCGATACTGACCCCGATCGCGAAAGTCTTGCCATCCCAGGAAAAGCGGAATTCCTGAATCAGCCCCCGCAACAGCTCAGCCATTTCAGTCGCCTTTTCCAGCGAGCAACCGAGAAAAAGGATTCCGAACTCGTCTCCGCCCAGCCGCGCAAGCACGTCGGACTCACGCACGTGATCACGCAGCAGGGTCGTCACCTGGCGTAGGAGTTCATCGCCGGCAACATGGCCACAGGTGTCATTCACAACCTTGAACTGATCAAGGTCCAGATAGCACAGAACATGGCTGGTACCGCTATCGCGCGGGGTGCCGAGCAATGCCAGCAGGCGGCGCTCGAATTCCCTCCGGTTGGGAACCCCGGTGAGTGCGTCATGTCTCGCCTGGTGGGTGAGTTCGCGAGTCAGGTTCAACGTGACCGTCACATCATGGAAAACCAGCACCGCACCGATGACGTGGCCATTCCGGTTGCGTATCGGCGCCGCGGTGTCCTGAACCGGGACATGCAGTCCATCCCGGCGAATCAGCATCCCATGATCGTGGCGACGCGCTTCCTTCCCACGCAGGAGCACATCCCGCACGGGGTTTTCCATTCGCGCATTGGTCACTTCGTCCTCGAGGCGATACACCTGCCCGACACCGCGGCCCCTTGCCTCATCGAGGGTCCAGCCGGTCAGGCGCTCCGCCACCGGGTTCAGATACTGGATGGTGCCGGACTCATCGGTGGTGATGACGCCATCACCAATGGACGCCAGCGTCACTTCGGCCAGATCGCGCTGACCCTGAAGCTGGTCGAGAATCTGGCGACGTTCGGTCACGTCCCGGAACAAGCCGGTCAGAACGCGTTCGCTGCCGAGGCGGCTCTCGCTGACCGAAAGTTCCACATAACGCATCGCCTCGCCTTCGCGCCGTATCCTTAGTTCGAGCTTTCGGCCAGGAACCCACTTCCGTGCCCCCGCGGAGTCATCGGGCGCACATCCGGCGAGCAGGACATTCACGGGTTGCCCTATCGCGTAAGCCGCGGGCATACCAAAAAGTTGCTCCGCGCCCGGGTTGACGCTCCGCACCAATCCGTCCGCACTGACCGTCACGATCCCTTCACGAACATCGCGAATGATTGCGCGGGTATGGTCGATCGCCTTTTCGAGCGCATCCATCACCCGGTTGTATCCTGCCGCGATCTGACCCACCTCGGTAAAGGGTTCCACCGGAACCCGCACGCTCAGGTCGCGCGTCTTTTCCTGTGCCTCCATGGTCTGCAGCAGCTCCTGCAATTCCGTCTGGGCACCGTGTTCGGATACGTTCAATCCGATCCGCTCGGCCTCGGGGCTCACTCGCAGCGGGTGAATCCGGTCGATTCCCTTCAGAACAAAGTACGCGATCCCGAACGACCACAAGCCGCATGCGACAATCCCGACAAGCTGAACGCCGAGCTGCTCGATCCTCGGCAAGCCCGTCCCCAGGGCACCCAGGTCACCAAAGAGCGCCACCGCCATCGTGCCCCAGATGCCGGCCACCAGATGGGACGGGACGGCACCCACGGCGTCGTCGACACGCCTGCGCAGGAACCATTCATGGCTGAGAACCATCACGCCGCTTCCCACCAGGCCGATCAGGACCGCCTCCGACGCGGCGACCGCATGCGCACTCGCGGTAATCGCCACCAGGCCTGCAATCGCGCCGTTGAGTGCGTACATGACCTCTGCCCGACCGCGCAGCCTCCATCCCAGAAACAGACCCATCAGGACACCCGAAACTGCCGACAGGGTAGTGTTCGCAAGTATTGCCGGAACCGTCGCGTCCAGGCGCAGGGTGCTTCCCCCGTTGAATCCGAACCAACCGAAAAACAGGAGCAAACCACCGAGCATCGCCAACGGCAGATTCCCGCCGGTAATCGCGTGAGGACCGGATCTGCCTGCATCGAAGCGCCCGTTTCGCGGACCGATGACAAGAACAGCGGCCAGGGCCACCCAGCCGCCCACTCCATGGACCACGGTCGCCCCCGCGAAATCGACGAAACCGATACCTTCGAGCCAGCCTGTCGCCCCGCCCAGCGCGCCACCCCACGCCCAGTGCCCGAAGACCGGATAAATCAGGCCCGCAACCGCGATGGTCACGATGACATATGCGCTGAAACGCATGCGTTCAGCCACCGCGCCGGAAACAATCGTCGCCGCGGTGGCGCAGAACATCGCCTGAAAGATGAAGAAGGCACTGAACCAGGGGTCAGCACCATATCCGACGGACTCAAGGAAGGGGCCGACCCCGACCAGCCCATGGATGCTGGAGCCGAACATCAGGGCGAATCCAAAGGCCCAGAACAGGGCGACGGCGACCGCGAAATCCGCGACGTTCTTGATGGCCACGTTGATCGCGTTCTTGCTTCGGGTCAGGCCGGACTCGAGACACAGAAACCCTGCCTGCATCGTGAAGACGAGGGCCGCGGAAAGAAGGATCCACAGAATGTCGATCTGACTCGGGTTCATGCATCGGTTCCAGCACGCGGTGCGGACGGGGCTACGTTGCACCGTTTTCGGGAGACCCGTCGTCCACCTGCGGCAAACCGGTGCATTCAGACCAGCGACCCGAGTCCAACGCGCCCGGTACAGCCGGACCCGTGGATAATCGGCAGACGAACAGTGCCCGTACCGGTCAGGAACTTGCAGGATCGATGCCACGTGACAGCTGAGCACGATAGATCTACCGGCAAGCTGGCCCCCAGTGGGAAATGTCTCGGCCGATCCAACGGACGACAATTCACCGACGGATCTGGCGGACGGCTCATTTCGCTCATCACCAGCGCGCCTCACGAACGAACGCCCTTCACAATGGTCCTGAAGAAAAGGTAAGCACGGCGAGGATCGGACGCCCGGCTTCGCCGCAAACGAAGGAGTCCCCATGACCGAACCCACCATTCAGCGCGGAAATCTCTGGTTCTGGCTGATCCTGAGTCTGGCTTCGGCGCTTGCGATCATTGGCCTCGGCCTGGGGCTCGAGCCTCGCGGCGCAGCGGTACTGCGCGCCCCGCTGCATTCACCGGCGGCCGGCGCCTTCGGCTTCGGCCTGCTCCTGGTCTGGGCCGCCTTTGCCTACGCCCTTTCGGCCGGACGAGCCGCAGGCAACCACGACCTCGGGCTGGCCGCGATCAACCTGGGCCTGCCCCTTCTGTTGATGGTGCTCTGGCTCCGGGAGTGGAATGCGCTCGCATTGGTGGTCGCGCTTGGCTGGAGTGCAAGCCTGGTAGTGATGGGCATCCGTCTGTTTCAGCGGGAAGCCATCGCCGGGCTGATGGTCTTGCCAATCTTCGGAGCCAGCCTGACCGGCATGATGCTGTCCCTCACGCTGTGGCTGATGCCTGCCGCATAGCGGGTGCCAGCCGGGGGAGCGTCGATCAGACGAGGTCCCTCGGAATGGTCACATCCCAGTTGCGCGAATAGACACGGCGCTCGCCCTCGAATGCATCCAGTTCCGCGTGCAGCAGGAAATTCTCTGGTGTGGACCGCAATACCGTTCGGGTGACGGTATGTACCTCCCATTCGCCACGCCGGAAACCGCGGGTCCATAGGGTCTCACCACGGGTGGAATTGAAGTCGTCACCGCGGTAGCTGTACCACTCCAGGGCCTTGCGCTGCATCTCGAGATCGATCTTTCGCAACAGAACGGTACCGCTGTCATTCACGACTTCCAGGGTGGAACGATCTTCGGCAAGATCACGGATCACGCGCCAGTTGTGCGCCTGCGGCGTCAGTTGGCGGATGGGCGTCGACGCCGGACCGACTTCGGCCTGCTCGAATCCGATCCGGGCGTCTTCACTGTCCCGACGCGGTCGCACCGGCAGCAGAAGGCGGCTCTGACCAGTGATGATGCGCAGGCAGACAGGCTGGGGCGATGGCCAGACGAGGGGCCAGTACGAGGTGGAGAGGGACAGCCGGATCCGGTGACCGGCGGGAAAGGATTGCGCGACATCATTGCACTTGACCCGCACGCGGTAGCTTCGCCCCGGCTCCAGCGGCTTCGGCGATTCGGAGCCGTCGCGGTGGGTAAGGTTCAGCAGACCATACGTAATCCGGGTCGCCTTGTCGTCGGGCGCCACATCGGACAGCCGCACCGCAACCATCGCCACCGGCTGATCGACGCTCAACTGCAACTCCACCATCGTCGCACCCAGGATCTCCAACGGTGCTTCCAGCGGTGCGCTGGTGAAGACGAGTGCCCCGCCGTCCTCCTCGCGCTGATCGTGGGGCAGATCCGGGGTCGCGGCATAGGAGCACCACTTCCCGGCGAAGAGTCCGACGCTGAGCGGAGAGCGCAGGGTCATTTCGCGCTCGGGTAGCGAGGGCTCGCCTGGTTCCAGGACCCCCGGCCAGGCCAGGGTCAGGGCCTGCCGGGTCACATGCTCGGAGGGCCAGCGGGACTCCCCTACCCATCGGCCCGGCCGCTCATCGTAATAGGTGGTCGGTGGCACACTATCCTGCATCCACGCGCGCAACATCGGCTCATTCATGATTCCCGTGTCCCGGCCCTTCAGCCAGTGATCCCACCAGCGCAGGCATTCCTGCAGGAATCCGATCGCCGGGCCCGGCACACCCTGGTGCGGGTATTTGTGGCTCCACGGCCCCACCAGCCCCAGGCGCGGCACCGACAGATGCGCCAGCATACGGAACACCGCGTTGGAATAACCATCCGCCCAGCCGCTGACGGCCATCACCGGACACTGCACCGCCTGCCAGTCCTCGCAGATGGACCCGTGTTTCCAGTAGCCATCCCGCCGTTGATGGCGCAACCACTGCTCGAGCCACAGGCCGCTGCCCTCGAGGCGCTCGAACCAGAGCTCGCGCCAGCGCTCGCCCACGAGCTCCGGGTCGGGCGGCAGCGAGTTGTAGGCGAACATGGTCGAGGCCCAGGACAGGTTGTCACCGAGCAGGCAGCCACCCATGTGGTGCACGTCGTCGGCGTAGCGGTCATCGGTGGAACAGACACTGACCACGGCCTTCAGGGCCGGGGGGCGCATGGCTGCGATCTGCAGCCCATTGAAACCGCCCCAGGAAATCCCGATCATCCCCACCTGACCGCTGCACCAGGGCTGTCGAGCCAGCCAGCGGATGACTTCGACCCCGTCGTCGAGTTCCTGCTGCAGGTATTCGTCCTGCAACACCCCCTCGGAGTCACCGCTGCCGCGCAGGTCGACCCGCAGACAGGCATAGCCGTGCCCGGCGAAGTAGTGATGCATCCGGTCATCACGGTCCCGGGTTGAATCGCGCTTGCGGTAGGGGATGTATTCCAGAATCGCTGGCACAGGGTCTTCCAGTGCATCCTCTGGCCGCCACAGGCGTGCTGCCAGCCGCACACCGTCCTGCAGGGTAATCCAGAGATGCTCCTTGACCCTGACCCGACGGGGAAACTCGGTCCTGGTCTTGACGCTGGTCATGGCGCGGGCGGCCGCATGGGTTCGTTGGCGCGGGCGAATTCCAACGGTAGCCGGGCAAGAACCGATTCGTACTTGCGTTTCACGTCAGCGCGGTCCTGTCCACCCACGAAGATGACGGCAACCTCATAACTGTAGCTATCCTGGTACGGCAATCGCGAGAGCTGCGTACCTTCCCGCACCGCAATCTCGATTACCACCCCTGAATTCGCTGCTTCGATCGCCTCGACCTCGCCCCGGCTGGGTACATGGGTCACCAGAGCATCCTCGTATCGGCGAACCATGAATTTCGCGGCGAACCGAAACTGCCCCTTCCTGTGGGGCATCGTTGGCTCTCGGCCAAGCCCGAGGTCGATCATCACCTGGTGGTGATAGCAGCCGTCGACCATGTTAAACAGCGGTGCGTGCGACTTGGAAATGCGGCAGTTGATCTCCAGCAGCCAGATGCGATTGGTGTCCTCCTCCCAGTAGAACTCGATGTTGAACGGCGCGTCGTCATAACCGATCTGCCGCATCACCCGGGATGTGATCTCCGCCATCCGCTGCTGCACGGATTCCGGCAGCGTTGACGGATACTCATAGCTCGTGAACGAGGAGCCTGCCTCGCCTTCCCTCTGGGAATCCACGGCCCCGTAGACCTGCACCTCGCCGTGGTAGACGTATCCCTCCAGGGTGCACTGGCGACCCGCCGAGATCAGCGATTCCGCAATACAGAAATTACCATCGACGATGGCGACCTCTTCGGGAAGCTCGGCAAACTCCAGAATCAGATTGAAGGGGTCACCGAAACGGCGGATTCCGGCACGGATCCGCTCTATCGCGTGCCGGAAATCCCGGTCATCGCCGATCAGGAACCCGAGATGAGAAAGCACGGCTTTTACCGGTTTCAGCCAGAAGGGAAACCCGATGGTCACCTGGGCCAGTGGATCCTCGGCAAAGGGGTCGACCGCACAGAAATCGGCGATGTGCTCCGGGACTGCGCGGGCCTGTTCGAGACGGCTCCAGTATTTGTGTTCGCACTTCAGCACGGCTTCCAGCGTCGGACCCGGAAGTCCCACATCCTGCCGCAAGATCGGCAGCGCCGTGCTCACCGGAAAATCCCAGTACCCGACCACGGCATCCACGGTCTCGGGGAATTCATTCAGTTGCCGACGACCATCGTCGAGCAACTCCCGCATGGGAAACCCTCTTCCGCTTTTGAGTTCCCGGTGAGTGAACAGCGCGTGGAACACGTACTGTTCCGCGTCAGGAAGGGTCTTGAGTTGGGCAAGATGAAAATCATCGAGGCCGACTACAAAAATATTCCTTCGTTCTGCGGTAACGGAAACGGCCATGGCGTCTTCACCTCCAATACGTTTCCGGTGGCCAAAACCTGATATCCGGAAACGACCCGCCAGTTGCGCATGCAAAACATGGTCTCGTTGGATGCCATCCAACGCGACCGCATACCATGAAGTCTAGAAGGTTTTTTCGGCGACGTCCGACTTTCCGCTTCCATTGCTCCGACGGACCAAGTCGTTTGACGCAATGCACAATCCGTTCGATACTTCCCGACCAGATTTCCCCAGCCGGAAAGCTTTGGCAGCCCTCCACGGACACATCAAGCATGAGCACCGCTTCAGAAGAGATCCTGACCCCGCCGCCGACCGACCGCACGTCGGAAACCGATGATCAGCGCATCGAGAACATCGTCCCACTGCCCCCCCCGGCGCACCTGATCCAGTTTTTCCCGATCAAGAACACGCCGATGGAAAGCTTCATTTCGGATACCCGCCGCAAGGTGCGCGACATCGTCCACGGCAAGTCCGATCGCCTGCTTGTGATCATCGGCCCGTGCTCGATCCACGACCCGGTCTCCGCGCTCGAATATGCCTCGCGGCTGCAAGCCGAACGCGAACGCCTCGGCGATGATCTCGAGATCGTCATGCGCGTCTATTTCGAGAAGCCGCGTACGACCGTCGGGTGGAAAGGCCTGATCAACGATCCCTACCTGAACGGCAGTTTCCGAATCAATGAAGGGTTGCGCATCGCCCGTGATCTGCTGCTACGCATCAATCAGGCCGAGGTTCCGGCGGGTTGCGAATTCCTCGACGTAATCTCGCCACAGTACATCGGAGACCTGGTCTCATGGGGCGCGATCGGCGCCAGGACCACGGAATCACAGGTACATCGGGAGCTGGCCTCCGGACTTTCCTCCGCAGTCGGGTTCAAGAATGGCACCGATGGCAACGTCAGGATCGCCATTGCCGCAATTCTGGCCGCCCGGCAACGCCACCATTTTCTGTCCGTGCACAAA
Source organism: Thioalkalivibrio sp. (assembly GCA_007136145.1). GTDB lineage: Bacteria > Pseudomonadota > Gammaproteobacteria > Ectothiorhodospirales > Ectothiorhodospiraceae > Thioalkalivibrio. The sequence goes on along the minus strand of SLHN01000313.1, from coordinate 6,137 downwards.
TGCGGCCAAGTCGCCATCGTCGACACCCTTGGCAATGCCGACTGCCACGTGATCCTTCGCGGCGGGACGCAGCCGAATTACGATCTCGCCAGCGTCGAGGCCGCCTGCACGGAGCTGGCCAGATTCGACCTGCCCCAGCGGCTGATGATCGACCTTTCCCACGGGAATACGCCGGGCGGCTTCGCCCAGCAGATGGTTTCGGGAGCAGCGGTTGCCGAACAGATTGCGGCGGGCGATCCGCGGATCATGGGGGTCGCCGCGGAATCTCATCTGGTCGAAGGGCGGCAGGATCTGAAGGCGGGTCAAACGCTGATTTACGGGCAGAGCATCACCGACCCCTGCATCGGCTGGGAGGATTCCGTGCAACTGCTCGATCAGCTTGCGCGGGCGGTGCGGGCACGCCGCGGTACCCGCGCCACCTTGCGTGGCGCCGGCAGCCCCCGAGCGGGATGAAGGTCGCAGCGAATTGCGCCGCTCGAAATCGGGGGGCTGGCGTCCAAACCGGCGTGGTGTCGCTGCGGTTCGGCTTCGATTCACGGCACCCTACGCGGTTTCATTCACGCTGGCGAATTGCTGGCAATGCGAAGATCCCGGTGCAATTGGCCATGGTGATTGGCGATGCGGATTGTCGCAGGGGTCCTTACCAGCCGTTCTCAAGATCCGCTAGAAAGTAATGCAGACGGCCTTCGTCGGAGAGATCACCGTACAACACCGAGACCTCGCCGGTGCTGCTCGTCTTCAGCAGGGATGGGGTCGCGAACACGGAGTTCAAGATCCCCTCCCTCGGCTGTTCCAGCAGGTCGATTTCCTGAGGCCGAAGATCGGAACGGCCGATTCGCGCAAGCATCCGGGCCAGGTTACCGCGCGCACGCTGCGAACGTGGCGCGGTGCCGGTCACGAACAGCGTCAGTCTTGGCACCGGCGACGGCGCCGGATCCTGGTCGACGCTCACGGATGCTTCTCCTCATCGTTGACGGCATGCATGGCCAGGCTCTCTCCCCCCGGATCCCGGCGATATTTGATGTGCTCCCGATGAAGCCGTTCCAGGCGATCGGTTTCGCTCGATTGGCTCTCCTCCAGCTCCAACTCGACCGAGAGGCGATCGAGCTCGCGTTTGGTCTGTTCGATGCGTCGCTCGAGCTCCATTCGGCGGTGCTCGCGTTCCCGCTGCCGACGGCGCTCGGTCTCGATCTCCTCGCGTTCCTTGGTCGCGCGCGCCGTTCCCATCAGCACCTCGGAGCCATATTCGTAGACATCGGCGAGATCGATCCCCTTATCCGACAATACCAGTTCGGGCTGCTGGTTCGAGTGGGCCGAACCCCGCGATTTCACAATCGACAGCGAGCGGTTTCGCTCGCCGCCCCGTACATTGTAATCGAGGACGATCCAACTGTCGGCGAGGGTCGAGACATGACCCAGTGTGGCTTCCCCCTCCGGATCCAGTACGCCACTCAGGGAGGTCAGCACGGTGGTGATACCACGGCGCCGTACCAGGTCGATCAGGTACTCGGTCGCCATTGCCGCCCCCTCGATGCCACTGGCCTTGAACAGAGCGGAAACCGGGTCGATGACCAGGCAGCGAGGATCGAATGTGTCGAGCATGCGACGCAATGCCAGGAAGTGTGCCGTTACCCCTGAGGCATACGCGGAAAGGCTCTGGAAACGCACGAATCCGGTTTCGATAGGGCCGCGCAGATCGATCCCGACCGAAGCGAGATTACGCACGTAAGCGCTTTCAAGCTCGTCGAAACTCACATACAGTGTGCGTTCACCACGCCGGGCGGCTGCCTGCGCGAAGCTGCCCGCGAGAGTGCTCTTGGCAGTGCCCGGGCGGCCAGAGATCAGCAGCCCCGAGCCCCGGTAAATGCCGCCGCCGAGCAGCTTGTCGAGCCGCTCGATGCCGGTACTGACGCGTTCAATGCTTGCCGCCATCCCGCCGGTAGGCGGTACTTCATGGTAGGGCAGTTGGATGCCATCGTCGTCCAGGAACATCGGCACCTCGTCCGCTACATGCCCGGAACCCCGGAACTTGGCGATACGCAGCGATCGATTCAGCTGCTGGTTGACCATCAGCGTGGACAAGACGATGGTCGCCGAAAGCAGGAACTCGATGCCCTCGAAACGGATAGGTGCCATGCTGTCGCCCGCGGCTTTGCCGGTCAGCAGCAAGGTCCAGCCACGGTCCTCGCAGTGCTCGTTGATCCGGCGAATCTGGTCGATCGCGATTTGCGGCTCCGGTTGGTACTGCAACAACTGATCGATGCCGTCCAACACGACCCAGGCCGCGCCGGTCTGTTCGATGGCTGCCGCGATGATGCTTAGCAGGCCTTCGATGTCGAACTCTCCTGCCACCTCGGCACCGAGGCGCGGGCGGGCGTCGATGAGTTGCCAACGGTCCGACTGGAGCAGACCCGCACCCCAGCGAAACGAGGCGGCATCGCGCTTCACCTGCGCCGGCGACTCCTCGAACGTCACGAAGACCCCGCCGTCACCGCGCTCGATGGCTCGCGCGAGAACCTGCAAGCCAAGCACGGTCTTGCCCGTCGCCGCCTGGCCGAGCACGAGCGTCGCCTGGCCGGAAGGCAAGCCGCCCCGGGTGACCTGGTCCAGTCCGGCGATGCCGGTCTCGCGTTTTTGCAACCGGGTGTCGGTTTTCCTCATCATTGTGCCCCTTCCCTCCGGCGCGGTCGCAGGCGGAGGTTGTCTTGACCTGAAAAACGATTCCGCAGGGTGCCGTGAGGCGACGCCGAACCGCACCGACACCACGCTGGTTCCGACCCCGGGCTCCTGGGCCTCGATCGGTGCAATTCGCCGCGCTCATTGACACCCTACGGTTGCACCTTTCCTGTTTTGGCGTGGACCCGGCCATGACAGTCAGCGGGAATGATTTGCCTTGAGCGGAAGCTTGCACCGCTGAGCCAGTAGCCAGCGAAAGTCCTCCGCCTCCAGCGGCATGCTGTAGAAGTATCCCTGGCCAAAACGGCAACCCATCTCCTCAAGTGCTTCGGCCACCGCGGCCGACTCGATGCCTTCCGCCACGGCCTCGGCATCCAACGCCCGCGCCAGCACCAGCACCGTCTCGACAATACTTCGGCTGAAGGGGTCATCGAGCACACGAAAAACGAAACCCTGGTCGATCTTGACCTCGTCAAATGGATACCGTTGCAAGTACAGCAACGACGAATACCCGGTGCCAAAATCGTCCAGCGAGAGCCGCACGCCGATGTCGTGCAGTGCACGCATCTGGTTCAACAGCGAATCGGATTCGTGTTCGAAGACGCTTTCGGTAATCTCCAGCACAAGCTCCTCCGGCGCCACACCGAACTCGTCGAGAATCTCCGGGACCCGGCTCGCCAGATCGCCCACCTGAAACTGAACCTGGGACACATTCACGGACACACGCACCGGCTCGAGTCCGGCATCATGCCAGTCGCGCAGGTGCCGACAGGCGCGACGCAGCACCCAATCGCCGATCGGCACAATCAGCTGGCTTTGCTCGGCGATGGGAATGAACACTCCGGGCGGGACCAACCCCCGCTCGGGGTGATTCCAGCGCAGCAGCGCCTCGCAGGCAACGAGCGCGCCAGTGGCGAGGTTGACCTTGGGCTGAAAGTGCAGCTCGAACTGGTCGTCGTTGAGCCCTCGGCGCAGATCACGGGTCAGCTCGATGCGCTGCTGAGTCTCCTCCTGAAGGCGGTTGGTGTAGGCGACCCAGGGCACCGACGGATCCGTGTGATGCCGGAACAGGGCCCGCTCCGCCTCGCGCAGCAGATCCTGTACCGGTCGCTGACGCTCACCCATGCGCGTGTAGCCCAGCCGGGCCGAAACCTCGACCTCGACCCCGTTCAGTTCGAACGGAGCCGACATCGACTCGACCAGACGGCTCAGATGCATGTTCAGCGTCTCGCCGGGACTCGGCCGCAGGAACAGCATGAACTCGTCGCCGCCGATTCGGCCAGCGCAACCGTATTCGCCAGCCCGCTCGCAAAGCCGTTGGCCAAACATCACCAGCAAACGGTCGCCGCCCTCGTAACCGTATGCGTCGTTGACATCCCGTTGGCCGGCGATATCGACCATCACCACCGCCCCTCGACTCTGCCAGCCGTCCCGATCGATACGCTGTTGCAACTGCCGGGCAAATCCGTTTCGGGAATAGAGTCCGGTCAGAGGATCCTCGAAGGCGATCCGATTCAATTCCTGCTCGGCCAGCTTGCGCTCGGTTATGTCGACGTGCATCACCACCACGCCGTAATCCGCGCCGTCTCGTTCACGGGGCACCATCCGGTTGGCCATGACTCGGAACCAGCGGAACTGATCCGGCGAGTGGCAGGGGTACTCCAACGTGAACACGCTCCGTTCACCCTCGAGCACGGCACGCAGGCCAACACCCACGTCCGCCGCCTCGTCGGCGCATTCGCCGGTGGCGTTCTGGCACAGCCGTATGTAGTTGACCCCGACACCGAAGTCATCGCCGGAGTAGGCGTTCTTCTCGCCGAAATGACGCCACTGGTCGTTGACATCGATGATCGTCCCCTCGGCATCGAGCAGCGCGATGTGAGCCGGGAGCGAGTCGATCAGGGCCTTTCTGGATTCCACCAGCGACATCAGTTCGTCACGCGAATCGCGCAGTTCGCGCTCGGCGTGCTTCAACGCGGTGATATCCTGCTTGATCTGGACATAGTTGGTAACCTGCCCCTGCTCGTTCACCAGCGGCGACACGATCCCGGATTCCCAGTAAAGCGTGCCGTCCTTGCGACGGTTCTCCATCTCACCCGTCCAGACTCGCCCGGCGCTGATCGTTTCCCACAACTCGCGATAGGTTGAATCCGCTGCGGTGCCTCCCTGGATCCGTGCCGGCGTGTCGCCCAGCAGTTCCTCACTCGAGTAACCCGTGCTCTGCTCGAACGCGGGATTGACGTACTCGATGCGGCCTTCCAGATCGGTGACCGCGACCGCGGCCGGACTCTGGTCGATGATCTGCCCGAGCCTGCGCAGCTGTTGTCCGCGTTCGTGCCAGCTCGTAACGTCCTGGAACGCTCCCTGCACGCGCACGATGCGACCGCGTTCATCATGCACTGGCTCGCCGAGCGCGCGAACCCATTTGCGCTGCCCGTTGGCATCGATGATCTGCAACTCCTCGTCGAAGCGCATCCCACGCTCGGAACAGGCGGTGAGCCGCTCGCGGATGCGGTCGCGGCACTCGGTGGCATAGAAGGCAATCCCTTCGTCGATGGAGGGCGAGTACCCATGGGGTATGCCGAAGATCTCGGCAACCACGTCGGACAGCTCGAGTCGGTTGGTCGCCAAATCAGCCGACCAGCCGCCGAAAAGCGCGGCCTGCCCCGCCATTTCGATCAAGCCCGCCCGACGCACCAGCTCGCTCTCGGCCGCGCGGATTTCCGTAACGTCGGTGATCACCGAGCCAAGAAGACGCTCCTGGCTGCCTGGCACATCAATCGGGTAATAGCGCACCAGCAGCTTGCGCGACCCGAAACCCGGGAAGTCGCGCTCGGTCTCGAAGCGCTGAACTTCGCCGGCGAGACAGCGATCGATCCATTGTTTCGCGTTCTGCTCGAAGTAATCGATCCCGAGCACCTCCGGCACCGTACGTCCCTCGATCCCTCCGCCTAACAGCCCGTACCTTGTCTTGTACGCCTGGTTGGCCCACAGAAATCGATAGCTGGCGTCACCGATCGCGCAGAGGTCGTCGCTACCCTCCAGGAGATCACGAAACTGCCACAGACGCTTGTTCTGTTCTCGCAGCCTCGCATCGAGTGCCTGGCGCTCGTCCAGCATCTGGTTGAGTGTCCCGGCCAGGGTGGCCAGCTCGTCATCACCGTGAACGGGCGCCCGTGCGAACGTATCGCCGGCACGTATCGTGTCCAACGTACTCGCAAGCGCGCGCGCCGGTGCCGCCACCCGGCGGTGGAGCAACAGGAATGCGATCACGGACAGGATGCCAAACAGCAGCACGGCACCCGCCAGCGTTCCGCCGATCCGCCATGCCTCGCGCGCGATGGTTTGCTGGCGATCACGCAACAGCGAATCGACCGCGGAGTCCAGGGCGATGCCAAGTCCCGCCACATGGTTCATCATGACGACGCTGCGCACAGGCAGCTCGAGGCCCCCATGAATCG
>SLHN01000075.1 GCA_007136145.1 Thioalkalivibrio sp. | reverse complement strand
CCTTTTTTATGGATGGGTCCAGGGGTGGATAGCCTGAACCTGTTTTGCCAACCAGAATTCTACGCGTGGCCGGATGTCGCGTCGGTGCGGCGCCGCACAGAGAGGCCGAGTGGCATCCGTGTATGGCGGCCGACTTCTGATCCGGCGCGTTTTATCCGTCACTGCTGCCGCACACACGCACGCCCGCGCGCGGGCCGATCTTGCACTGACTCCGGGTTATGTTCGGTAGCGGACAGACATTGCGACGTGGTCGCCGTAGCCTCACTTCTTATCGCCATACGTTACCGGGAGGAGATCATGAACAAGGACCAGGTCAAAGGCCGCGTCGAAGAGGCGAAGGGCAAAGTGAAGCAAGTTGCCGGCAAGGCAGTGGGTAACAGGGAACTCGAACGGAAGGGAAGGCTTCAGAAGGCCGGCGGGAAGATCCAGGCGGGATATGGCGACACGAAGGAAGAAATCAAGGACTCCATCTGAGCCGATTTATCCGGAGGTGCCGCCGGGAGATGAATGGCCGGTGTTCGGGCTATCATGTGGACGAAGGGGTGCGACCCTTCAAGGGACGTGAACGGAGGAGCCATGCGGAATCTGAACCCGGAATTCCGGAAACAGGCGCAACTGCGCCTGGACGCCGAGAATCGCCTCAGGGAGCGCTCGGCTCCTCCTACTGGTGGCTGGACAGTCGGGGCAGACGCCCTGACGCTCTTGTATAGACTGGCCAGCGCTCCCGATACTGCGGCGGATGCGCTGAAGCTGCTGAGCGAACTGCAGACGCACCAGGTGGAACTGGATCTGCAGCATGCCCAGCTTCAAACCGATCAGCAGGAGCTGTCCCACGCCCTGGCTCACTACCAGACTCTTTACGACTTCGCGCCGGTGGGTTACCTGGTGGTCGGACTCGATGGCCAGATCCTCGAAGGCAATCGTGCCGGGGCCGAATTACTCGGCACCGGACCGGGCGGGCTCGGGGGCCAGCCGATCGCCCCGTTTTTCGCGCAGAGTAGTCGGTCGGCGGTCCTCGAGTTGTTCGATGCGTTGCGTGAAGGCGCATTGGGCGTCTGCTGCGAGGTTGCATCGAGCGACCGGGGGAGCGGCCAGCACCCGTTGCGAATCTACGCAAGCCTTGCCCCGGGTGGCGAGCTTGCGCTGATGATCATCACGAGTTGCAAGTCATCGCCGGTGTGAACTCACTCAAGAGCGTCTGAGGCATGAGTAATAGTTCCCTTCCGTGTCCTGAGGCAGCGACGCGCATCATTGGTATCGGTGCCTCTGCCGGCGGTTTGGTCGCGCTCGAGCAGTTCCTGCAACGGATGCCGCCCGGCAGTGGCATCGCCTGTATCGTAGTGCAGCATCTCGATCCCACTCAGAAGGCGCTACTGCCCGAGTTGCTGCAACGGGTTACCGCCATGCCGGTGCGCGCGGCCGAGCAGGACATGCGCGTCGAACCCGATCGCGTGTACGTGATTCCGCCGAACACGGAACTCACCGTGGTCGACGGCAGGCTACACTTGGCCGCACCCGAGGAGCCAAGGGGCATGCGCCTGCCGATCAACGTCCTGTTCTCATCGCTGGCCAGCGGGCAGGGCGAGCGCGCCATCGGCGTCGTGCTCTCCGGCATGGGTTCGGACGGTACGGCGGGTCTGCAGGCGATCAAGGCAATGGGCGGTCTGGCGGCGGTGCAGAGTCCCGAATCGGCGCAGTTCGATTCGATGCCGAGAAGCGCGATCGACGCGGGTTGCGCCGATATCATTGCGCCGCCGGCCGAGTTGCCGGCACGCATCCTGGCCGTCGTGTTCCCTCGGGAATTGCACGATACCGCTCACGAGAAGCCATCTCTGGCGACCTCCACCCCCCTGCAACGGATCGTCACCCAGCTACAGCGCCGGACCCGCCATGATTTTTCGCTGTACAAGCCCAGCACGTTGTACCGCCGGGCCGAACGGCGCATGGCCATCCACGGCATGTCCTCCCTGGAACAGTATGCGGATTTTCTCGAATACAACGCACAGGAAAGCGACCTGCTGTTCAAGGAGCTGCTGATCGGTGTGACCCGTTTCTTCCGCGATCCCGCTGCCTGGGAGTACCTGGCGGAGACTGTGTTGCCGGATCTGCTGACGCGGCGTAAGGAGGATCACACGCTACGCGCCTGGGTGATCGGATGTTCGACCGGTGAAGAGGCCTATTCGCTGGCCATGGTCTTCAGCGAGATTATCGGCCGGTCGTCAAAAAAAGCCGTCACGATTCAGGTTTTTGCATCGGATCTGAGCCCGGACGCGATTGCGACGGCACGGCGGGGCCGGTATCCGCTGACGATCCGTGACGACGTCTCTCCCGAGAGGCTGGCCCGTTTCTTCAACGCCCACGAAGACCACTACCAGATCCATCAGGAAATCCGGGACATGGTGCTATTCGCGTTGCACGATGTGGTACTCGATCCGCCCTTCACCAGGCTCGACCTGATTGCCTGCCGCAACCTGCTGATCTATTTTGGGCCCCTGTTGCAGCGCAGGCTTCTGCCCCTGCTCCACTACAGTCTGCGTCCGGGTGGCGTGCTGTTCCTGGGGAGTTCTGAGACTGTCGGGCGCTTCAACCATCTGTTTACTCCAATCCAGTCCCGGCTTCGGCTCTACCTGCGCCAGGATCACGCCTCCGTGGGGGAGGCCGATTTCCTTCTGAAGTCGTTCCCACCCCTGTCCGGCCCGAGCAAGGAGCACGTCGTGTCCACACCCGAGGTTCCCGCACGATCCACCGATGTGCTGCAGGCGGCGGCCGATCAGGTCCTGCTGCAGGTGTACGCGCCGGCGGCGGTCGTGCTTAACAATGATGGGGATATCGTCTACATCAGCGGCCATACCGGCAAATACCTCGAGCCGGCCGCCGGCAAGGCCAACTGGAACATCTTCGCGATGGCCCGTGAAGGTCTGCGCACCCCCCTGGCGGGTGCGCTGAAAAAGGCTGCCACGAGGAGCGATCCCCTGCACTTGCACAGCCTTGAGGTGTCCACGCCCAGTGGTGTGCAGCGCGTCGATGTCACTGTGCAGGGGTTCCATGATATCCCTCCCCTGCGGGGGATGACGATGATCGTTTTCCGTGATCTGGGCCCTAGCGCGGTTGGGCGGGGCCGACGCAGGGACAAGCGTGTGCGGCCGGCAACTCACGTCGCCGAGTTGCAGCAGTACCGGGCCGAGATCGAGTCCTTGCGCGAGGAGGCGCGCGCCTCTCGGGAAGAATTGCAATCCGCCAACGAGGAACTGCAATCGACCAACGAGGAGCTGCAATCGACCAACGAGGAACTCAACAGCTCGAAGGAAGAAATGCAGTCCATGAACGAGGAACTGCAAACGATCAACGCCGAGTTGCAGGCCAAGTTGGATGATCTCGCGCTGGCGCAGAGTGACATGCAGAACGTCCTGAACAGCATCGAGATCGCCATCCTGTTCCTGGATCAGAACCTGAACGTTCGGCGCTACACCGATCGGGCGACCAAGATCTTCCGTCTCCGGGAAAGTGATATTGGCAGACCGCTCAGTGACCTGGCCACTAGCCTGCACTACCCGGATCTGCACGACGACGCGAGTGAGACCCTGCGCACCCTGGCCTCCTCGGAGAAGCAGATCACTACCGACGACGGCCGCTGGTTCACGGTACGCATCATGCCCTACCGCAGGCTGGACAACGTGATCGACGGAGTGGTGATCACCCTGGTCGACATCACCGAGACGAAGAGGCTGGAATCGACGCTGCGTCAGAAGCCCACTGGGTGATCGTAGGCCGGCCGGCCAGGGCACGACCAGTTCCTCTGTCGCTTGAGTTCACGCAACGGCGCTCCAAGCGGACGGGTCAGCTACGTGGGCCGGCGTACCGACGCTGACGGTGGCTGGGTGTAGATTGAGATGTATTGCGAATCCGTCAACTCCAGATGAGCGCTGCACCAGCGGCGCGATTGGAGGAGATGATGAGATGTGACTCGTGCGCCATCCGTGTAGAGAGTGGCGAACGCACGTGATCCTCTCCAGGCAAACATTCAATCCCACAGAGGAAACATCATGATCAACAAATCAATACTTGCTGCCGCGGTGATTGCCAGCATAGCTTTTGCGCCGTTCGTATTGGCGCAGGTGCTGCCAGTACCCACCGAGAAGACGGCGG
>SLHN01000239.1 GCA_007136145.1 Thioalkalivibrio sp. | reverse complement strand
GGTGCGCATTCCGTGCCCCGCAGCCAATCGACGAGGATACGGAGTGAGCGAAAACATTCATCATATCTCGGATGCCAGTTTCGAGGACGACGTCCTGAAATCGGACCGGCCGGTGTTGGTCGATTATTGGGCCGAATGGTGCGGTCCCTGCAAGATGATCGCCCCGATCCTCGACGAGATCGCCAAAGAATACGACGGCAAACTGTTGGTTGCCAAACTCAACATCGACGAGAACCCATCGACACCGCCCAAATACGGTATCCGTGGCATCCCCACGCTGATGCTGTTCAAGGATGGGGACGTGGAGGCGACCAAGGTCGGGGCGCTGAGCAAATCCCAACTGACAGCCTTCCTCGATCAGCACCTCTGAGCCATGTTTCAACCGGAAAACAGCTTTCCGGAGCCCCTCGTTTGAGATAATACTTGCCTGAACGCTCAGGCTCGCCTATATTCCCGGGGTGCGCCCTAGGCGGCGCCCCCCGCCCCCCGAAAAACCCGCAGCAACCGCGCCGGTCGCAGGGCTGTCCCGCATCTACTTACGTCTGAACAGCGCCCCTAATGAATCTCACAGAATTGAAGCAGAAGACGGCTGCCGAGCTCGTGGCCATGGCAGAGGCACAGGGCATCGACAACATGTCCCGGGCCCGCAAGCAGGAAATCATCTTTGCGCTGTTGAAGGCCCACGCCAAGAATGGCGAGGCGATTTTCGGCGATGGTGTGCTCGAGATACTCTCGGATGGTTTCGGTTTCCTGCGTGGTGCGGACAGCTCCTACCTGGCGGGGCCTGACGATGTGTACGTATCGCCGAGTCAGATTCGGCGTTTCGGGTTGCGCACCGGGGATACCATTTCGGGCAAGATCCGCCCACCCAAGGACAGTGAACGCTACTTCGCGCTGTTGAAGGTGTCGGAGATCAACTTCGAGCCACCCGAGGCCGCACGGCACAAGGTGCTGTTCGAGAACCTTACTCCGCTGCATCCGAACAAGCGCATGCGCATGGAGCGGGGCAACGGTTCGACCGAGGACATCACCGCCCGGGTGATCGACATGGTCGCTCCCTTCGGCAAGGGCCAGCGCGGGTTGATCGTGTCGCCGCCGAAGGCCGGCAAGACACTGATGCTCCAGAACATCGCGCAGAGCATCGCCACCAATCACCCCGACAGTTACCTGATCGTGCTGCTGATCGACGAGCGCCCGGAGGAGGTCACCGAGATGACCCGCATGGTGCGTGGTGAAGTCGTCTCCAGCACCTTCGACGAACCCGCGACCCGTCACGTGCAGGTCGCCGAAATGGTCATCGAGAAGGCCAAGCGTCTGGTCGAGCACAAGCGCGACGTGGTGATCCTGCTCGACTCCATCACCCGTCTGGCCCGGGCCTACAACACCGTGGTCCCAAGTTCCGGCAAGGTACTGACCGGCGGCGTCGACGCCAATGCCCTGCACCGGCCGAAGCGGTTCTTCGGCGCCGCGCGCAACATCGAGGAGGGCGGCAGCCTGACCATTCTCGCGACCGCGCTGGTGGACACCGGGTCCAAGATGGACGAAGTGATCTACGAGGAATTCAAGGGCACCGGCAACATGGAGATCCATCTCGATCGGCGCATCGCGGAGAAGCGTGTGTATCCCGCGATCAATGTGAACCGCTCGGGTACCCGCCGCGAGGAACTGCTGACGGATCCCGACGAATTGCAGAAGCTCTGGATCCTGCGCAAGTTCCTGCATGGCATGGACGACACCGAGGCCATGGAATTCCTGCTCGGGCGCATGCAGTCCTCCAAGACCAATTCAGACTTTTTCGACATGATGCGCCGCGCCTGAGTCCGGCGGCCGCGACGGAACTCAGAGGGGGGTACGGTCGGCGAAGTGCATGATCCGATCGAGCCGCAGAAACCGCCGGCGGTTCATCCCGTCACGCAGCAGCAGATATTCGGCGTGGCGCCGGGTTCGAAGATCCTGAGGGGATACGACTTCGATATGGCTCATGCCCTTTCCGACCCAATGCAGGCGTAGCCTGCGCCGTTGCAGAATTGCCAGTTCGAGGCGCGAGTACTGTTCGCAGTCCATCGGAGAGTAAGTCGGCGGCTTGGACGTCATTCCCCCTCCCGCCAGACCGCGATCTCTGGCTCTTCGCCGCTGCCCGAGTCCACCCGACGGAATACGATCGGCGCGCAGCACACGCCGCAGTCCTCGACCCATTCGCGTTCACCACTGACCATGTCGACACTGATTTCGCCCGGCTCGCCGCACCAGGGGCATGGATAGCTGACGAATTCAATGGGCCGGGTCATGGTCGTTCAGGAACATCTCGAGCAGATCGTTCAGGAAACGCAGCCCTTGCTTTGTCGGGCGAAGTATTTCGGGATCGGCATCCAGCAGTCCCCGTGCGCGCGCCCGGGCGAGCATCGGCTGGATTTTCCCCAGCGACAGGCCGGTGCGTTCCGGGAACAGGTCGGCCCGCACGCCACCAGTGAGGCGCAGCGCATTGAGCATGAATTCGAAGGGAAGTGATTCCGGAGCAATCCGGGTCAAGGCTACCGCTCGCGGCTCGCGCAGGTACGCCAGAGGATGCCGCGGCTTGAGCAGGCGCGTCACGGTCTGCCCGCCCGGATCGGTGATCTTCCCGTGGGCGCCGGCGCCAAGTCCGAGATAATCGCCGAATTCCCAATAGTTTCGGTTGTGCCGGCATTCGCTACCCGCTCCCGCGTAGGCCGATACTTCATAGCGAGTATAGCCCGCGTGTTCGAGAACGGACTGTCCTTGTGCAAACAGCGCATCGGTCAGGTCGTCCGCTGGTAGCGCCGGCGGGCGGCTGGCGAACAGGGTATTCGGCTCCAGCGTGAGTTGATACCAGGAGACGTGGCTGGGTTCGGCGGCAATGGCGGTCTTCAGATCGGCGATCCCCAGGGCCATGGACTGTCCGGGAAGCCCGAACATCAGATCGAGGTTGATCTCATCAAACCCTGCCCCGTGCGCCTGTTCGATGGCCGCATGACAGTCGCTGTCGTCATGGATTCGGCCGATCGCACGCAGGAGTTCCGGATCAAAACTCTGGATGCCAAGGGAGAGGCGGTTGATTCCGGCTTCCCGGTAGCCACGAAAATAGCCGCGCTCGGCAGTTCCCGGATTGGCCTCCAGAGTTACCTCGAGATCAGGCCGCCAGGGCAGGCGCGCGCGCAGTCCGGACAGCAGTTCGTCGATGGCCTCGGGCGAGAACAGGCTCGGTGTACCGCCGCCAATGAAGATGCTCTCCAGTCGGCGTCCCCACACCCGGGGAAGCTGTTCCTCGAGATCCTGCAGCAGGGCGTCCACGTAAGCATGTTCGGGCAGATCTCCCCGCTGCTCGTGCGAGTTGAAGTCGCAATAGGGGCACTTGCGTACGCACCAAGGGACATGAACGTACAACGACAATGGTGGTGGTTGTCGGAGGCCCGGAACGGTAGGGTGGTCAGGTGCGGATTGCTGGCTGGTGTTCATGGCTCACTGGTCTGGTTTCACCGCGCTGGTTCCCCAACCGACCCGAGCCGATGTCGCAGGCGCGCCGCCATTGCGCGAACGGCTTGACCGCGATGGCTGAGCCGGTTCTTCTCCGCATCAGGAAGTTCCGCGGAGGTGCAGCCGTACTCGGGCAGGAAAAAGACCGAGTCGTAGCCGAAGCCGCGATGCCCTGCCGGCCGCGACGCGACAAGGCCTTCCCAGGTGCCTTCGGTCAGAATGGGCGATGGGTCCTCGGCGTGCTCGAGGAACGCCATTACGCAGCGGAAGCGAGCGTTACGTCGCGACTCCGGCACTCCCTGCATCGCAATCAACAGTTTCTCGTTGTTCCGCTGGTCGTCGCCGTCCGGACCCGAGTAGCGGGCAGAGTAGATTCCCGGCTGGCCCTGCAGGTGATCGACCTCGATTCCGGAATCGTCGGCCAGTGCCGGAAGCCCGGTGTGGCGGGCTGCGTTGCGTGCCTTGAGGATCGCGTTCTCCACGAACGTAAGACCGGTCTCCTCGCACTCCTCGACCTGCCAGTGCGACTGTGGCACTACTTCCAGGCCGATGGGACCGAGCAACTCGGTAAGTTCGCGGATTTTTCCGGCGTTACCGGATGCCAGGACGATTTGGTTCATAGGTTCTCCCGATGATCAGTCCGCCAGGGCTTCCTGCTGCC
>SLHN01000258.1 GCA_007136145.1 Thioalkalivibrio sp. | reverse complement strand
TCTTGCCGGCGCGGGCGGACAGGTGGGGACCGAATTCCAGGCATTGGCCAGTGATCACGGCTTTGATCTCCGTACATTCGACCGCAAGAGTCTGGATATCACGGACACCATGGCCGTCGAGGCGGCGGTAACGGCGTTCCGCCCGGACTGGATCGTCAATGCCGCCGCGTACACCGCAGTCGACCAGGCCGAGAATGACGCCGGCGCCGCCTACGCCGTGAACCGCGACGGAGCCGCGTGCCTGGCCCGCGCCGCGCGGGGGGTCGGAGCACGCATGGTGCAACTTTCGACCGACTATGTGTTCGACGGCAACCTGGGACGACCCTATCCAACGGATTACCCTCCCGCTCCCCTTGGCGTCTATGGCCAGAGCAAATACGCGGGAGAACTCGAAGTGGTGCGGCACCTGGGTGACGCTGCGCTAATACTGCGAACTTCCTGGGTCTACGCACATCACGGCCGCAATTTCCTGCTCACCATGCTCAGGCTGATGGCCGAACGCGATGAACTCCGCGTGGTAGAGGATCAAGTGGGTTCCCCCACCAGTGCGACCAGCCTTGCGCGCGTGATCGCGGCGGCGATCCGGCAGGGTGCATCCGGAACCCATCACTGGACCGACGCGGGAGTGGCGAGCTGGTACGATTTCGCGTTCGCGATCCGCGAGGAAGGAATGCGGATCGGGCTGCTTGGCCGGAACTGCCATGTGGTGCCCATTCCCACGCAGGACTACCCGACACCCGCGCCGAGACCTCCGTGTTCACTCTTCGACAAGGCATCCCTGCGCAGCCTGGTCGGTTTTCCGGGGCGCCATTGGCGAGAAGAATTGCGAGCCACCATAGAGAAAGTGGCAGAATCCAGATTCCATCCCGGCGAGACCTGAATCGATGAACGACTCCGTCAAATACGTATTGGACGAGAAAGACATCCCTCGGCATTGGTACAACATCGTGGCCGACCTCCCGACGCCTCCGCCGCCGGTGCTGCACCCCGCCACGCATCAGCCGGTCGGCCCCAATGACCTGGCGCCGATCTTTCCGAAGGCGGTGATCGAGCAAGAGGTCAGTACCGAGCGCGAGATCGAAATCCCCGATCCGGTCCGCGACATCTATCGCCAGTGGCGTCCCTCGCCCCTGTATCGTGCCCGGCGCCTCGAAAAAATGCTCGATACCCCGGCGCGGATCTATTACAAGTACGAAGGCGTCAGCCCAGCGGGTTCGCACAAGCCGAACACCGCGATCGCGCAGGCGTTCTACAATAAGCAGGAAGGCATCAAGCGCATCACGACCGAGACGGGCGCGGGCCAATGGGGATCGGCGCTTTCGATTGCAGGCTCGTTCTTCGGTCTCGAGATCGAAGTGTTCATGGTGAAGGTCAGCTTCCAGCAGAAGCCCTATCGCCGCTCGTTCATGGAGACCTTTGGTGCCCGCTGTATCGCGAGCCCATCGGACCTCACCGACGCCGGACGCGCGGTGCTTGCCGAGCACCCGGACAGCACCGGAAGCCTGGGGATCGCCATCAGCGAAGCGGTCGAGCGGGCGGTACAGCGGGACGATAACAAGTACGCCTTGGGCAGCGTGCTGAACCATGTGATGCTGCACCAGACGGTGATCGGCCAGGAAGCGATCAGGCAGTTCGACCTCGCCGACGATTACCCCGACATGATCATCGCGCCCACCGGCGGCGGCAGCAATTTCGCCGGGATCACCTTCCCGTTTCTCGGCGCCCAGCTTCGTGGCGGAAGAAAGGTGGAGTTGATCGCCGTGGAACCCTCGGCTTGCCCCACGCTGACCCGCGGAAAGTATGCCTACGATTTCGGTGACACCGCGCACCTGACCCCATTGGTCAAGATGCACACCCTGGGCTCGACCTATGTGCCGCCCGGTTTCCATGCCGGTGGTCTGCGCTATCACGGGATGGCGCCATTGGTCTCGCAGGTGACCGACCTCGGGCTGGTAAGCCCGCGCGCCTACCGTCAGGTCGAATGCTTCGAGGCGGGGCTGCAGTTCGCGAAGGCCGAGGGCATCATTCCGGCACCGGAGGCCAACCACGGGGTGCGCGCGGCAATCGATGAAGCGCTACGCTGCAAGGAGGAAGGAGTCAGCCGTGCGATCCTGTTCAACCTCTGCGGTCATGGCAACTTCGACATGCAGGCGTATCGTGATTATCTCGACGGCAAGCTGATGGACCTGGAATACGATGACGGCGAGATCGCAATGGCGCTGGCGGGATTGCCTTCCGTCGCCTGAGCGGGTGGCATGACGGGGTTCCTGATTGACGTGAAGGAGCCCGCGTAGGGTGCCGTGAGGCGCAGCCGAACCGCACCGATGCGACGCCGGACCTGCCGTCCCCGCTCCCCGGCCTCGATCGGCGCAATTCGCTGCGTTCATTGGCACCCTACGGATCCGCCGTCAGGGTTTCCTTGCGTCGGGGGATCATCCGTCGCGCGGAAGCTCCGCGCCCAGTGGACCATTGGCATGCTTTGGTGATTGACCCGATTCCGGGTTTGGGTCAATCTGGCACTGAAAGGCGGCGGTGAATGAAATCGCCGGGCAAGCAGCGAGTGACCACCGACATGACGATTGAATTCCGATCTGGTATTGCCATCATTGTCCTGGCCCTTGCGGCCTCCCTGCCCATAGCGGCACAAGCAAGCTGGGTGGACCGGCTCAAGGGAGCACTACCCGAGAGTCCGAGTCCCGCCACAGCGGTCGATCCGGACAGCGATACCCCCTCCGGTCTTGGAGCCGAACAGGAAACACTGGTAGCCGGACTGAAGGAAGCCCTTGAGATCGGCAGCCGTCAGGCGATCGAGTTGGCGGGAAAACAGGGTGGATTCTCCGACAATCCGAAAATCGCGATTCCGATGCCCGGGACCCTCGATACGGCCAGCGGCATGTTGCGCGGGGTTGGACTCGGCCGACAGGTCGACGAGTTCGAGAAAAGCATGAACCGCGCGGCCGAACGGGCTGCCCCCGCCGCGCTGGACATCATTGTCGCCGCCGTTCGCGACATGACCATCGAAGACGCCCGTGGCATTCTGGTCGGCCCGGCGGATGGCGCCACGCGCCTGCTTCGTCGCCGAGCCGGAGAGCCGATCGCCGAGAGTTTTCGTCCGATCGTCGCCGAGTCCATGCAGGAGACTGGAGTGACCAAGGCTTTTACCACTCTGAGTGAGCAAGTGGGTACCCGCATCCCGCTGCTCGGGACATTGGACGACCTTGATCTCAATGAATATGTAACGGGCAAGGCCCTCGAGGGTATTTTCGTGCTGCTGGCCGACGAGGAACGCAGGATTCGTCAGGACCCGGCAGCCCGAACGACCGATCTGCTGCGCGAGGTGTTTCGTAACTGAGTCCCGGGCTCCCAAAAGCACTCACCCGCCGAAGCCATCTGCTTACGCTTATTCAAACCCTACATTTTTTCATGAGGGTTTGCAGCGGAAGTGGGGCGTCATTGCTAAATTTAGTCATGGAGAATTTCGCTCTTTGATCCTATGGCCCGATACAACGAAGTTCTGTTGCTACCTGACACATCGCGTGACCTGTCATTGATCACTCTATAGGCACCACGAATAAAGCACCTTCCGACGTACATGATGACGCATGGAAACTTGGAACATCACCACCGAGCACCTGCCAATTTGCCCGCCCGGATTTTCCGCTCTCACCTACCCTCCGTATACTTTTCCATACCCTTTCTGGGCTTTACTTCCACATGTGGAAATCCACTCCCGACGGACTCGGCAAGTGTGGTGAGTTCTCGTCATACGTGGTTTCCATAACGATGCCCGACGACGTGTGGCCAAAACCCCACCCTCTGAGCCGAGCGTACCGAACGAGAAAGCGCTCCCTCGCGTCTGCACGAGCACGCAAAGTGGAAGATGTGGGTGTCGTAATGATGGTCAAAAATGAGAGCCGGCGGATAGAAAACGCGCTTGCCCCAATCATGGATCAACTTGCACAGGTAATCGTATTCGATACTGGGTCAAATGACGGAACACAGGATTTGTTGCGCGAACGCCTTCGCGTGGAGCCCATACCTGCACGATTGGATCCAAAGCGTTGTTTCAGCCACGCGGATCTGCGCAACCGCGGGCTCGCGATGCTTGATACTCCTTGGTGTATGACCATGGATGCCGACGAACAGCTGGATCCTCAGGGTTTTCGAGA
>SLHN01000279.1 GCA_007136145.1 Thioalkalivibrio sp. | reverse complement strand
GCAATAACAATCGCGACCCCATAACCCACGGTTTTCAGTTTGAGGAAACGGGTCTTCTTGCCCTCCAGCGCACTCTCGGAGGTGTATCGGATGAGTCCGCGCGGCCAACCCTGTTTGTCCATGATCTGATCACAGGCATCAATGCACAGTGCACAGTGAATACACTGGATCTGGAGCCCGTCCCGGATATCGATCCCGGTGGGGCAGACCTGCACACAATATCCGCAGTCGACGCAGTCGCCGACCCCTGCCCGCTGACGTTGATCGCGTGTCTTCAGATCCCGGGTCGGTTTCGCGCGGCCGGCCGAACCCTCGCCACGTCCCCGATCGTAGGAAACAATCAGGGTGTCACGGTCGAACATCACCGCCTGGAAGCGTGCATACGGGCACATGTAGGTACACACCTGTTCCCGCGCCAGACCAGCAAAGGTGTAGGTCGTGATCGTCAGCAAACCGGCGGTGATGTAGGCGGCGTTCGCGGCTTCGCCAGTGAAGAAGGCCACGACCAGGCTCGGCGCATCGCCCCAGTACAACACGAAGCCCAGACCCGTCGCGAACGCGACGAACAGCCACGAGGCGTGGGTGGCGCCAAGCTTCAGAATCTTTTCCGCGTTCCAGGGCTGCTTGGCCAGGCGCAATCGGGCGGGGCGCTCACCCTGAATTCGCTTTTCCAGGAACATGTAGACATCGGTCCAAAGCGTCTGGAAACAGAAATATCCGCAGAAGACCCTCCCGGCAAGCCCGGTAACGAAAAACAACAGCAGCGCGGCGATCATCAGCAGGCCCGCGAGCCAGAAGATGTCTTGCGGAAAGACGACCAGATCGAAGAGGTAGAACTGTCGGTTCGGGATATCGAACAGGACAGCCTGCGAGGGGCCGGCCTCGCGCTCCCAGCGCAGCCAGGGCAGCAGGAAGAACACACCATAGGCCAGCACCAGAATGCCGGTTTTCAGGTTCCGGAAGCGGCCGGACACCGATCGCGGGTGGATCGGAACACGGGCCTCGAACAGCGACTGCGACATGATGGACTCACCGGCCGGCAAAATCCGGCGTACGACGGGTATCGGGCTCTATTGCGCACACCCGCTTTGGGGGGACCACATCCGGTAAACGGGTCTCTGCGCTCCGCTCATCGTCGATTGTACAGTTACACCCCGAGGCAGCGCCCGGAAAACACCCCAAGCCTGTGGAAGATCCCGTGAAGAGCGTTCTTCTATGCGCATTTATGCGCATTAGCGTGAAAATACAGCCACGGAAGGACACGGAAATCACGGAAACTGAAACGCGTCAAACCTCTTGTCCGTGTCTGTCAGTGCTTTCCGTGGCTCGCTTTTTCATCCTTCAGGGTGGCCGCTGGCCATGACAGTTAGCATGAAAGAACCCGCGTAGTGTGCCGTGAGGCGAAGCCGAACCGCACCGGAACCACGCTGGCAAAGCCCTGGCGGCGCGGCCTCGAGCGGCGCAATTCGCTACGCTCATTGACCCCCTACGCCTGCACTTTTCATGGTTCGGGGCGACCGATGCAATGACAGTCAGCGTGTGGCGCCATTCGAGAGGGTGCCGTTAACCGCAGCCAACCCGGGATCACGCACGGCCAGCCGGCATGGGTGGACTGGAACTGGATTTACTGACCGCCACCCAGCGAGTGGACGTAGGCGGTCAGAACCTTGATCTCGGTCTCGGAGAGGCGGTCGGCAAAAGCCGGCATCACGCGTTGGATGCCGTCATGTACGAAGCTGGCCACGCGACTCACCCGTTCTTCATCGCTCGCAGCCCCGGGAACATCCACCAATGCCCATAGATTGTTGTTGAGGCTCGGGGCGCCCTGTGATGGAAGACCGCCAGCATCCATGCCATGACACTGGAAACAGCCGCCCAATGGCCCGGTGAAGATCTCCTCGCCCGCGGCCACAGCATCGCCTTCCATATCGTACCCGTTCAGCGATAGCACATAGGATGCGACCTGGTTGAGCTGATCCCGATTCAACGACTCACGGTACCCCGGCATGTAGCCGTTGCGACCCAGTGTCAGCGTTTCCTCGATCTGCGCGACGGTACCACCCCACTTCCACTGGTCATTGCGCAGGTTCGGATACAGACCGATCACGCCCGCGCCACCGGTCTGGTGGCACGCCGCGCACCACGTGCCGAAACTGCCCTTGGCGTATGCGTTGACGAAACTCATCGCGTCGACGTCGGCGAGAATATCGTCGTACTCCATTGCACCGACCTTATCCAGCATCTCGCGCTGACGCACGGCATGGCGCCCTGTCTGCATGTCCTGCGCAAACAGGGAACGCGTGTTCCAATGCGTCGTCACCTCTTCGCCGTTGTCCATGAACGTGATCGTATTGAACCCCTTGGTGAAACTGCCACCAACCGGCCAAGCCGGATACAGGAACCAGTACACCACCGCGAACACGACCGTCGCATAGAAGCCCCATAACCACCAGCGGGGCAGCGGGTTGTTGTACTCCTGCAGGTTAGCGTCCCAGACGTGACCTGTGGTTTCGACCTCGCCGGGCTTTTTCCCCGGTTTTTCGTTCGTGCTCATGACTTTTCGCCCTTGTTGGGGTCGCGGGACACGGAGTTCGGATCCAGATGGGAATCCTCATCGTCCAGCGGAATGTAGCGGTATGACTCGAAGCGCTTGGCCCGACGGCTGTTCGAAAACAGGTAGATCACGATCGCGAGAAACGTCCCCATGAACAGCAACAAGGCGACAATCTTGCTGTTGCCGAGATCGGTGATCCACGCCCAGAATTCAATCATGCCAAAAGAACCTCATGCCACTTCACCTTAGCGGAACTCGGCAAAGTAACCTTCGGAGTACTGGCTGAAGTCGACCATCGTACCCAGCACCTGCAGGTAGGCGACCATTGCGTCCATCTCGGAGATGAAGGAACGATCACCGTCGAAGTTGCCCTGCTGCGCCTGCCTGACCAGATTGTCCTCGGCCCGGTTGATGTCGAGCATGATTGCGGTCTCTTCGCCGAACCGTTCGACATTGGCCTCGAACTCGGCGCGATTGATCGAGTACGGCACTCCGACGCGTTTCAGCGCGATCATCCGCTTCTCGATATCCGAGTAATCCAGCGGGGTGGTCGCCAACCATGGGTAGCCCGGCATGATCGACTCGGGGACCAGCGACTTCGGGTTGATCAGGTGCTGCACCTGCCACTCGTTGGAGTACTTGCCACCGACGCGGGCCAGATCCGGCCCGGTACGCTTGGAACCCCACTGGAACGGGTGGTCGAACTGCGATTCGGCCGCGAGGGAGTAGTGACCGTAGCGCAGCATCTCGTCACGGAATGGACGCACCATTTGCGAATGGCAGGTGTAGCAGCCCTCGCGCACGTAGAGGTCACGGCCACGCTGCTCCAGCGGCGTGTACGGTCGCACACCCTCGACCTCCTCGATGGTGTCGTTGATGTAGAACAGCGGCACGATTTCGACCAGACCGCCGACGCTGATCACCGCCAGGGTCAGGATGATCAGCAGGCCGGCGTTGGTCTCGACACTTTCATGCTTCATGGTCTGGAAACTCCAACTCAGGACGCGGAAGCGGCGGCGGTGCGGGATTCAGACACCACCGGGGCCGAGCGCTTCGCGGTAAGGATGGTCATGGCAACGTTGAATGCCATGATGAGCATGCCGAGCAGGAAGAACCCGCCGCCGATCGCTCTCACCACGTAAGGTTTGTGCAGGAACACCACCGACTCGGTAAAGGTGTAGGCGAGGTTTCCGTATCCATCGAAGGCGCGCAGCATCAGGCCCTGGCCGATTCCCGCGACCCACATCGAGACGATGTACAGCACGATGCCGATGGTGGCGAGGAAAAAGTGGATGTAAACCAGCCGCAGACTGAACAGTTGCGTGTTCCACAGCCGCGGGATCAGGTGGTACAGCGAGCCGAAGGTGATCATCGCCACCCAGCCGAGCGCGCCGGAGTGCACGTGGCCGACGGTCCAGTCGGTGTAGTGCGACAGAGCGTTAACGCTCTTCAGGGACATCATCGGCCCTTCGAAGGTCGCCATCCCGTAGAACGACAGCGCGGTGATCAGGAACAGCATGATGGGGTCGGTGCGCAGCTTATGCCAGGCCCCGGACAGCGTCATGATCCCGTTGATCATCCCGCCCCAGGATGGCAGCAGCAGCAGGATCGAGAACGTCGCGGCGAGCGTG
>SLHN01000244.1 GCA_007136145.1 Thioalkalivibrio sp. | reverse complement strand
TGATCCGGTCCTGGATGCGGTCGATCACGACGACGCGCTTGCGGCGTTGGAGCAGGGCGCGTACCAGCAATTCCCCGGTATCCCCGTAACCACAGACGATGAAGAACGGCATGCGCATCCTGCGGATGCTGCGGTCGAAAGCCTGCTGGCTCACCGCGAGCCTGAAAGCCGGGTCCTGTATCAGGCCCAGAATGCGGCCAATCGCATACAGCCAGGCGATCACTGACAGGTAGATCGTGAAGGCCGCCCACATACGCTGGGCCTCGGTGAACGCATACGGAATTTCCCCGAAGCCGATGGTCGGCGCCGTGTACGTGACGAAGTAGAAGGCATGGAAAAAATCCATGCGCCAGACTTCACCGTCATCGTCGACACCCGGAATCAGGATCAGCCCGGTGATGGCAATGCTATACGCCACGATCAGCAGCATCAGCGGCGCACGCATGCGCCGCAGAAACAGGAACAGGACCTTGTCCATGGTCGCTCAGCGGCGCAGATTCACGGTGTCGGCGATCAACAGGATCACCGAGATTACGTTTGCCAGCATCGCGCCCCCTGCCAGCGACACGATGCTGGCCATCATCATCGCATCCAGGCCGGTGGCGCTGATGTTCACGGCATAGGCCCAGACAGCAGCCGCGGCAAACAACTGCAACACCGCGACCAGCGAGGTGGCCAGCAGGAGCGCACCAGTCTGGGTTCGGTCACCGAACTTGAGCACGGTAGCGAGCAGGTTGACCACGATGGCGGCGAACAACTCGTAGACATTGTGGTGCGCGGGGTTGTCGATCTCGCCGAGGAAAAAGCCGAAGTTGAGCGTCAGCGCGAGGATGATGAAGAAGCCGAAAACCACCTTCTCGAAATTCATGTTGCCCCCTTGCCGTGGGTTGTGCCCCGGTGTCGACACGCGTTCCCCTTGCCTCGAGCACGACATGCAGATCCAGCCCGAAGCCGCCCCAGGGGTTCACCGCGCCAATCAGCAGCACGAACAGCATGTATAGCAGAAACCTGGGAACACCCGGCGATCGGAACCGTGCATGCCGGGGGCGTTGAGGGGATGGACCCAGCGGCACGGGGAACCAAGGGGCGGTCATTGCGAGCGCAGCGCGGTCATCTCGGCAGAGCGAGTTATGTCCAGTTCGCATGGATTGCCATTTCGGAGGGGGAATAGTTGCTGCAGTGCGGCCCGGCCCTAAGCCGGGTGCTGCGTCAAAAGGTTGGGTGTCTTGCAGTGAGGCATCCCTTGGCGTTAGCTGCAAAGGGACTGATTGACGTTATAGCGTTATGGCGTTATTCTGAGGCTCAGAGGGGTCAAGCTATGAGTATAATGTCCAAAAGATCAACAATTTACTTCGAGCCAGAGATCCATCATGCCTTACGGGTCAAGGCCGCAAACACGCATCAATCCGTGTCTGAGGTGGTGAATGAGGCGGTTCGATTAGCCCTGCGTGAAGATGCTGAAGATTTGAGCGCGTTCGAAGAACGTGCCGAAGAGCCAATATTGAGCTACGAGGCCTTGCTGAAAGATCTGAGGTCGCATGGCAAGTTATGAGCTCGTATTCAAGAAATCCGTCGCGAAAGATTTGCGGAGCATCGCGAAAAAGGATGTTGCCCGTATCCTGCAGCGGATTGAGGCATTGCGCGATGATCCACGCGCAGATGGGTGCGTGAAGCTTTCCGCGCAAGAGCGGTACCGGGTCCGACAGGGAGTCTACCGAATCGTCTATGAGATTCGCGAGAACAAGCTCATCGTTGTGGTCGTCAAAATCGGCCATCGCTCTTCGGTTTACAAGAGCAGCTAACTCCCATGGCCCCGAAGCGCGCCACCCCGAATCATGAAATCGGACGCGCCTATCGAGTAAAAGGCCTGGTGGGCTCCGGTGCCGAATAGCCGGAGCAAGCGCCCCAGACCCTATCAGGCAAACTGCCCGGCAACCCAGCCCGACGACCAGGCCCACTGAAAGTTGTAGCCGCCCAGCCAACCGGTCACGTCGACCACTTCGCCGATGAAGTAGAGACCGGGGACTTCCCGTGCCTCCATGGTCTTTGATGACAATGCAGCGGTCGACACACCACCAAGGGTCACTTCCGCCTTGCCGAAACCGAGCGTGCCGGCCGGCATCAGCGGCCAGGCATTGAGCAGGCTCGCGATTCGGTCGATATCGCGGCGGCCGAGTTCGCTGATGGGTCGGTTCACGACCTTGTCGCCGCCGTACAGCGAGCACCACTCGTGAGCGAAACGCCGGGGCAGATGTTCGGCCATCAGGTTGGAAAGAGGGCCGCGCCCCTGCCGTTGCCGGTGCAGCCAATCACCGGCATCGATTCCGGGCAGCAGGTCGATTTCCACGGGCTGCTTTTTCCCGCTCCGATACTCCTGCATCTGCCAATAACTGGATATCTGCAGGATGGCCGGGCCGGACAGACCGCGATGGGTGATCAGCACGTTCTCGCGAAAGGCCGTCGCGGCGAAGCGGGCGCTGGCGTCAAGCGTGGCGCCGGCCATCGGCTTCAGTCGTTCGAGCAGATCGGGCGCCAGTGCCAGCGGTACCAGTGCCGGCCGTGGCGGTACAACCGGCACCGCGAACTGTTCGGCCAGGCGGTAGCCGAAGGGTGTAGCCCCGATTTTCGGGATGGCCAGACCGCCGCTGGCGACGACCAGCGACCGGCTCTGGAAACTGCCCTGATCGGTGTGCACGCGCCATGGCAAGGCAGCATCGCCAGCCAGCCGTTCGATGCTCTGCACCGAGCACGGGATTGCCCAGCGCACGCCGGCATCGGAGCAGGCATCGCGCAGCATGGTGATGATCTCCTGGGACGAGTCGTTGCAGAACAGTTGGCCGTGTTTCCGCTCGTGATAGGCGATACGCCGCTGTTCCAGCATCGCGATGAAGTCGTACTGGGTGAAACGCGCCAGCGCCGAGCGGCAGAAATGCGGGTTCTGCGACAGAAAATGGTCGGCGCTGACGGTCCGGTTCGTGAAATTGCAGCGTCCACCGCCGGAGATTCGGATGCGTTCGCCAAGTTTCCGTGTGTGGTCGACGAGCAGCACACGGCGCCCACGGAACCCAGCCTGGGCGGCGCACATCATGCCAGCGGCACCGGCGCCGATGATGATCACGTCAAATTGCATAACACTTCAGTTTCCCGGCCAACAGGTGGCGGATTTCAACACTGTCCCCCGAGGACACGGCGAGAGGCGGAACTGCATCGAGCACCCAAGGAAACTCCCGACGGCAGATCAAGGAAACGCGGGGGCAAGTCATCAATCCTTGCGTCGATCCTCCAGCAGCGACTGCATGCGGATCAGGCGTTCCTGCAGCATCTGGGTTTGCTCGCGCAGCACGGCGAGTTCGTTGTGCAGGCTGGCGTTCTCCTCGTGCACTACCGTGGTGATCGTCTGTTCCTCGATCGCAACCTGATGCTCGTGCATTCGCTGCATCGCGTCGACGATGATCGCGATGAACAGGTTCAGCACGGTAAAGGTTGCGACGAGGATGAAGGGTACGAAGAAGGCCCAGGCCCAGGGATGCTCCTCCATCACCGGGCGCGAAATTCCCATGGACCAGCTCTCCAATGTCATGACCTGGAACAGCGTGTACATCGACGCGCCGAGCGTTCCGAACCACTCGGGGTGGCTGTCCCGGAACAGTCCCGTGGCGATGATCGCGAACACGTAAAACAACAGCGCCAGCAGCCCGAGGATCGAAGCAATTCCAGGGACAGCCCGGAGCAGCGCCTCGACGATGAAGCGAAGCTTCGGCACCATCGAAATGAGGCGTAGCAGACGCAGTACGCGCAGCACGGAAAACGGCCCCGTGCCCGGAATCAATGCAATTCCCACTACCAGAAAGTCGAACACGTGCCACGGGTTACGCCAGAATCGTGTTCCGTATGCGAACATTTTCGCCAGCACCTCGACGGTGAACACGGCGAGGATCAGTTTGTCGGCAACGCCGAGCACGGGACCGGCAAATGAGGCCATCACAGTGGCGGAAGTCTCGAGCCCCAGGGTCAGGGCGTTCAAGAGGATCAGCGCGATGATCAGGCGCTGGGTAAGATGGGCTTCGACCAAGTGGGTCAGCCGCATGCGCAGGTTGTTGGTCAGATCGCTCATGGTGTTCTGGCATATCGGTGGGTGCTGGAGGACGCGCAAATGTAGGCCAAAGCCCGGGTACGGGCAATTGGCC
>SLHN01000175.1 GCA_007136145.1 Thioalkalivibrio sp. | reverse complement strand
GCGAGACAAGTCCGATGAATTCTTCTCCGCGGCCGAGGCGTTTCTTGGTGCCTGGCGTCGGGCCCGGGCCGACGCCTCGGTGGTGTTCCCGTTGGGTGATGCGACCGCCGCCGCGGTGGAGTTGTTCGAATCCGTGCGCACCAAGGTCGACGACTATTTCAGCCGATGCCGGCTGGCGGGTTTTGACCCGCGTGCAGCCACCGCGCTGAATCCCGGCGAGGAAGTCTACGCGCGACTCCATGGAGACGAGATAAGCACGGGCACGGAGGCGGTGTCCAGGTTGCCATTGGCACGGGTATCCGCCGGGCGTCCGCTGGTGTTCGACGACACCGTGAATCCCGCATGGGCGGGCCGCATGGATCGCTTCCGCCGGGAGGTGGTGCAACCGCTGTTGGGTGAACGCACCGAGCTCGCTTTCGAGGACTGGGAACGGGTCTCGGCTCGTCTTCAGCCGTATCGGGCGTGGGCTGCGGAGAATATGGGAACACGCGTTGCTTCCCTTGGTGCAGCGCGCATCGAGGCGATTCTGGAGAGCCGTGCGCGGGATGTGATCAATGGCCTGATCGATCAGGACAAGGCCTTGAAGACCCACGCCGAGGCGATCGATTCAGTTGAGCGCCTCGCCCGGTACCATCGTGACCTCTTCACTCTCCTGAACAACTTTGTGTCGCTTCGAGATTTCTATGGCCGGGGTCGCAGGGCGATCTTTCAGGCCGGAACGCTGTATCTCGACCGACGGGGCTGTGAACTGTGTCTGCGCGTGGACGACATCAACCGGCATAGCGCGCTTGCCCATTTCAGCGGCACGTATCTCGTTTACTGCCGGTGCGAGCGTCAGAGCCAGCCACCGATGATGATCGTGGCCGTCCTGACCGACGGCGATTCCGATAACCTGATGGTGGGCCGTAACGGTATTTTCTACGACCGCGATGGGCGGGACTGGAGTGCGTCCGTGGTCAAGCTGGTGGAGCACCCGATCAGCGTACGGCAGGCGTTCTGGAGTCCTTACAAGCGCATTGCGCGGACGGTTCGGCAGCAGGTGGAAAGATTCGCGGCCACCAAAGACGCGTCCCTGGACGCTGGGGCTGCGTCCGGCGTCGCCGGTGCTATCGCGCGGGTCGGGCCCGGTGACGGGAAAGGAGCGCCATCGTCGTTCGATATCGCGAAATTTGCCGGTATTTTTGCCGCCATCGGGTTGGCGATCGGCGCGATCGGCACTGCCCTGGCCGCGATGGTAGCGGGCTTGTTCAGCCTTGCATGGTGGCAGGTACCGTTGGTCATGGTTGGACTCCTGTTCGCGGTTTCGGGGCCTTCCATGCTGCTCGCATGGCTGAAACTGCGTCAGCGCAATCTGGCTCCGTTGCTGGACGCAGGCGGCTGGGCGGTGAACACCCGTGCACGGATCAACCTTCCGTTCGGAACCTCCCTGACCAGCATGGCTGTTTTGCCCCCGGGTTCGCAACGCGCGCTGGATGACCCGTACGCCGAGAAAAGGCGGCCATGGAAGCTATATCTGTTGCTTCTTGCGGGATTATTCGTCGTCGCCGCGCTATGGCAGCAGGGTTACCTGGATCCGCTGTTCGAACTGGGGATCGGGTGGTTTCGCTCCGCCGGCGCGGGAGGTGTGGGGTACCAATGAGTGCAGCGAACTGCGCCGTTCGAAGCCTCGGGGCCTGAAGGTCAGGACCGCCGCGGTATCGGTGCGGTTTGGCTGCGCCTTACGGCACCCTGCGGGATGCTTCCACGCGCCCGGGCGTAGGGTGGTCCTCGGCCGCTTGGGAGCCACATTTGCGCTATACTGCTCGGAATGGCCGGCATTCCTTTTCGATGGGCGGCCTGTCGCCATGTCAGCATGTGATCGGCGCTTAGACGGAGTTTGCGATGCCGCAGCAGTCACCCGGCAAGGCACTGCCAGGACCCCTTCCCGAGTGGTTTCCCCGAGGCATGGCGCTGTTGCGCGATCCCGCGCTGAACAAGGGTTCGGCTTTTACCGAACGCGAGCGGGACGCCCTTGGGTTGCGCGGTTTGTTGCCGCCGCATGTGTCCAGCCAGGAAGAACAGGTCTCGCGGGTGCTGGAGAATTTCCGGTGTATCGATGCTCCGCTGCAGCGGTTCATCATGCTCCAAAGTCTCCAGGACCGGAACGAGACATTGTTTTATCGGGTGATTGTCGAAAATCCCGACGAGATGATGCCGGTGATTTACACTCCGACCGTGGGGCTGGCATGCCAGGCATTCGGACATATCTATCGTAGCCCCCGCGGGCTTTACGTTTCCGCCGAGGATCGTGGCCAGGTCGCGGCCGTGCTCCGCAACTGGCCGTATCGCGATGCGGGAATAATCGTCGTGACCGATGGCGAACGCATCCTCGGGCTCGGTGATCTCGGCGCCAACGGCATGGGTATCCCGATCGGCAAGCTCGCTCTGTACACCGCCTGCGCGGGCCTGCATCCGCGCCGTTGCCTGCCGGTGATGTTCGATATCGGGACCAATAACGAATCGCTGCTCGAGGATCCTCTCTATCTGGGCCTGCGCCGACGGCGCTTGACCGGTGCCGAGTACGACGACCTGATGACTGAGTTCCTGGACGCCGCTAAGGAGGTTTTTCCCGGCATCGTGGTCCAGTTCGAGGATTTCGCGAACCATAACGCCTTCCGCCTGCTGCATCGGAATCGCGACCGCTTCCCGTGTTTCAACGACGATATTCAAGGTACCGCGGCGGTGACACTGGCCGGTGTGTTGTCCGCGCTGCGGGTTACGGGTGCCGCGCTGTCGGACCAGACTTTCCTGTTTCTGGGCGCTGGCGAGGCGGCGACGGGGATAGCCGATCTCCTCACCTCCGCGCTGGTGTCCGAGGGCCTCGACGAGGCCGCTGCGCGCCGCCGCTGCTGGATGGTGGACTCCCGTGGTCTGGTTGTCCGCAGTCGCAGTGCTCTTGCCGAGCACAAGCGCATTTATGCGCATGAACACCCATTGATTGGCAGTTTTTTCGATGCGGTGCAGGCTCTGCGCCCGACCGCAATCATCGGTGTCGGAGCGGTTCCGAGTGCCTTCGACCGCGAGGTGATCGAGTTGATGGCGCGCAACAATGACCGCCCGCTGATTTTCGCACTGTCCAATCCTACGTCTCGCGCGGAATGCACGGCTGAACAGGCCTACAGCTGGTCCGATGGTCGAGCGCTGTTTGCTTCGGGGAGTCCCTTTGATCCGCTGGAGATCAATGGCCGGCGTTTCGTTCCTCGCCAAGGGAACAATTCCTATATTTTTCCGGGTGTGGGTCTGGGTGCGGTTGCCGTGCAGGCCTCCCGCATCACCGACGGTATGTTCATGAAGGCCGCCCGGGTACTCGCCGATACCGTGCATGAGGATGATCTTGCCCAGGGGAGCCTGTTTCCGGCGCTGTCCCGGGTCCGGGAGGTTTCGTCAAGGATCGCTGTCGCGGTGGCGGCAATCGCGTTCGACGAGGGAATCGCGGGGATCGAAATGCCCGACGATCTGAACGCTTACATTCAGGCGCAGATGTACGAGCCGGAATACGTCAGCTACGTCAATTGATGGGCTGATGCCGTCGCCGTGAGGTCCACTCAGCCCGCGGATGCCCCTTTGATCCTTGCTGACCGGGCTTGCTAGGTGGCTGGGTGGCACCTAGAATACCGGCCCTCGTGCGAACGCCAGCCGAACCAATGGCGGGTTTCATGCTCATAAGGCTGTACCGATACTGGGAGTGAGAGTAGATGCCCTGGAACGAACCTGGAAGCAACCAGCGCGATCCGTGGAGCGGCGGCGGTGGTGGTGGCGGTGGTCAGCGCCCGCCGGATCTCGAGGAAATGCTGAACAAGGTTACCCGGCAGTTGAACAGCCTGTTTGGCGGCGGCGGGAGTTCGTCGGGTGGTGATGACGGTGGCGGCTCCGCCATGGGCCGGAATTCCAAGGCCCTGATCAGCCTGGCGCTGATCATCGCGTTGGTTGTTTGGCTGGCGTCCGGGTTCTACATCGTCAGCGAAGGTGACCGCGGTGTGGTGTTCCGCTTCGGCGCGTTCCAGAAGGTTTCGGCGCCCGGTCCTCACTGGCACCTCCCGTACCCGTTCGAGCGGGTTGAAATCGAGAACGTCGACAATATCCGCACGCTCCAGAATCGGGCGCTGATGCTGACCGCCGACGAAAACATCATCGATGTCGACATCGCGGT
>SLHN01000112.1 GCA_007136145.1 Thioalkalivibrio sp. | reverse complement strand
TCTGTACCGGGAGTGCGCGGTTTTGTACCGCTCCAACGCGCAGTCGCGGGTGCTGGAGGAGACATTCATCGCGCGGCGCATGCCTTACCGGGTCTATGGCGGGCTGCGGTTCTTCGAGCGCCAGGAAATCCGGGATGCGCTGGCCTACCTGCGTCTCGCCGGCAACAGTGACGACGATGCCGCGTTTCTGCGCGTCGTCAACCAGCCCCCGCGCGGGATTGGCGAGAAAACGCTGGACGAACTGCGCCAGCTTGCCCAGACCAACGACAGCAGCCTGTACCGGGCAGCCAGGCAGGCTGTCGAACGCGGGCTGCTGGCCGGTCGCGCCCGCAACGCGGTGGCCGGGTTCCTGCAATTGCTGAGTCTGTTGATCGACGAGACGCACGCGCGCGCCCTTCCGGACCAGGTCGAGCGAACCATCGAACGCTCCGGCCTGCGCGAGCATTACGCGAACGAGAAGGGCGAGCGCGGCCAGGCGCGTCTGGAGAACCTGGACGAATTGATCGGCGCGGCCCGTGCCTTCGAGGCGGAGGAAACCCGGGAAACCGAGGACCGCGCCGGGGGGCTGACCGAGTTCCTGGCGCATGCCGCGCTCGAGGCCGGCGAAGGCGCTGCCGATCCCCATGAGGACGCCGTGCAGATGATGACGCTCCACTCGGCGAAAGGCCTGGAGTTTCCGCTGGTGTTCCTGGTGGGGCTGGAGGAAGGCTTGTTCCCGAACGCCCGTTCGCTGGAGGAACCCGGTCGCCTGGAGGAAGAGCGCCGCCTCGCGTACGTGGGCATGACCCGCGCCGAGCGGGAACTCTACCTGACGTATGCGGAAAGCCGGCGTCTGTACGGACGCGAATCGTACAATATGCCGTCGCGGTTCATTCGCGAACTGCCCGAGGAAATGATCGAAGCGCTGCGTCCGCAGGCGCAGGTACGTCCCGCCGGCCGTTTCGCTACCAGCCGCTCGGGCGGAGGCCTGAATCCCCAGCAAGCCGCCGCGGCCGAGGCCGGATTGGCGATTGGCGCCCGGGTTCGCCACGCCAAATTCGGTGACGGCGTGATCACTCAGTACGAAGGCGGTGGCGCGTCGGCCCGGGTGCAGGTGAATTTCGCGCAATCCGGCTCCAAGTGGCTGGTGCTGAGCTTCGCCCGCCTCGAACCCCTCCCCTGATCCGCCTGCGAACCCAGCTTGTCGGGTACGCAGCACAAGGGTGCCAATGAGCGCAGCGAATGGCACCGCTCGAGGCCGCAGGCCTGAAGGGTAGCTGCGGCGTGGTACCGGTGCGGTTCGGCTGCGCCTCACGGCACGCTACGCTCGTTGCCTGTGCAGGGCGTCACCAGCGCAGCGAATTGCACCGGCAATCACCGGGGCGGCGGGCGGATTCCCACCATGTTCGGCATGCCAGCGATGCTTGGAACATTATGTGTCGACGACGGCTATCCCGGCGCGCAGCAAATGCACGCTGAACAGCCCATGGTGATCAGTCCAGACGCCAGCTGCATTCATTCCGGCACGGCGCGCCATTGCCTGGAATCGGTCGATCGCGTACTTGTGCGAGTTTTCCGTATGGATGGTCTCGCCCCGAGCAAACTTGAAGACTTCCCCGGCCACGGTGACTTGCTGGTTCCGGGTGCTTACCAGGTGCATTTCGACCCGACTCTCCGGTTCGTTGTAGATCGCCCGGTGGGTCCAGTGGTCCAGGTCGAAGTCGGCGTCCAATTCCCGGTTCATTCGCTCCAGCAGATTGAGGTTGAAGGCAGCGGTCACGCCATCGGCATCATCGTAAGCCGCTTCGAGGACCGCCTTGTCCTTGGGGAGGTCGACCCCGATCAGGAGAAACCCACCCGGTCCCACAAGATCCACGACGGCGGCCAGGAATTCCACGGCCGCTTCCGGATGGAAGTTGCCGATGCTCGAACCGGGAAAAAAAGCGACCCGCGGCCCTTCCGGAGCCGTCGGCGGCACCTCCATCCGATGGGTGAAATCGGCGTGGGCGGCATGAACCTCCAGCCAGGGGAACTCGGCGGCCACCTGTTCCGCGGCCATTCGCAGGTGGTCGCGCGAGATGTCCATGGGTACGTAGGCGCAGGGCTGCAGACCTTCGAGCAGGATGCGCACCTTGGCGCAACTGCCGCCGCCCGGCTCCACCAGCAGGCTGCCCGTCCCGACGTGTGCGGCGATTTCCTGGGCCCGCGTCTCGAGGATCTCGATTTCGGCACGGGTCGGGTAATATTCCTCGGTGCTGGTAATGGCATCGAAAAGCCGTGATCCGCGTTCATCGTAAAAGAACTTTGGCGGGATGCCGGCGGGCCTGCGCCGAAGACCCGCGAGCGCCTCACGCTCGAAATCGGCATGGGTCGGGTGCAGGTCGTGAAAACGGATGATTTCGCTGGTCATCGGCGGGTATTCTCTAAGGTCGTCACGCGGTTGCTCGAGCTGCTGTCAACTTGGTGGCACCCGGCCGTGGGGTTACTGTACCGCCACCGATACGGAATCGCGCGGGGATCGCTGCCCGTCTCAAGCGGTACCCTTGTCGGCGGGTTCTGACCCGCGCACGATCAGGATCGAAACGTTGACCTTGCGAACCAGATTTTCCGCTACGCTGCCAAGGAGCAGGCGACGTACCCCGCGGCGTCCGTGCGAGCCGACCACAAGCAGGTCGGCACCGGATTCCCGGATCGCGCTGGCGATGAGGTCGGAGCTGTGCTCGCCGTGCCCTCGGAGCAGACGGGACTCCGTCTTCACTCCAGCCTGCCGGGCACTTTCCGCCGCGCGTTCCAGGCATTCCTCCGCGTTGGCTCGTAGCACATGCTTCAGCTCGTTACGGGTGGTCGTGGTCATCCCGCGGGAGTGAAACACATGCACTAGGTTCTCGTCGATCGCGTGCGCAATCTCCAACGCGGCGCCATGGATCCGCGCGAGCTCGATCGCCTCTTTCAGCGCCTTGCGCGACGTCGGACTGTCATCGATCGCAACGAATATGTGTCGATACATTCTTCACGTCTCCTGAAAACAGTACCGGCATCCCGGACCCACTGGAACGCGGCCGGGCATCCCACGAAAAAGCAGCCGACGCGAAAGCGCCATGAAACACGGAGCAACGTCCTGTACAGCCTCACAACGAACGGCATGGCCGCGTCGATGACTCCGGAACCTGTGAAAACAATGGGGTTGATCAGTTCATTGTCTCCCTAAGCCTTGGCCGGGTTCAGCAGCAAGCGCTGTGCTCCGAAAATCACCGCCGCCACACTGAGACCGATGATATCCGATTGCAGGCCGCCGCCGATCATCGCGAGCGCCGCGCCCAGCACCAGCACGCGGACGAACCAGTTGATGCGGCCGAAGAACCAGCCCTGGATCGAGGACGCGAGCAGGTAGATGCCGAGTGCCGCGGTCAGGAACGCATGCAGATTTTCGTGCCACTCGCCCTGCATCAGCATCGGTGCCGAGTAGAAGAACATGAACGGCACGACGAACGCGGCCAGGCCGATCTTGAAGCTCTCCACGCTGGTGCGCATTGGGTCCGAGCGAGCGATCGCGGCCGCCGCGTAGGCCGCCAGTGCCACGGGTGGCGTGATCGCCGACATCACCGCGAAATAGAAAATGAAGAAGTGCGCGGTCAGCGGATCGATTCCCAACTGGATCAGACCCGGTGCGATCACGCTCGCGGCAACCGCGTATGCCGCGGTGGTGGGCATGCCCATCCCGAGGATGATTGCCACCAACATCGCGAATACCAGCGCGAGCAACTGGCTCTGACCGGCGACGGCCAGCAGCAGCGACGAGAAGCGCACTCCGACGCCGGTCATCGCGATCACCCCCACGATGATTCCCGCGGCGGCGCAGACGGCGACCAATTGCAGCGACATGCGTGCCGCGATCTCGAGTGCGTAGGCGATCTGTTTTGGCCCCATGCGGAACGGGGTGAACCAGCTCACCACCGCCGCGGAGGCCATCGCCAGTGTGCCGGCCCGGATCACCGAGTAGCCCATGAACAGCGCACCGATCAGGATGATCACCGGGATGAACAGGAACACCCTCCGCGCCATCTGCGCGAATTGCGGTAGTTCGCTGCGCGGCAGCCCGCGCATATTCATTTTCAGCGCTTCCTTGTCCACCATGAAATACACGGACAGAAAATAAAGCGCCGCCGGGATGATCGCCGCGATCACGATTTCCGTGTACGCGATTCCCGTGATCTCGGCCATGATGAAGGC
>SLHN01000161.1 GCA_007136145.1 Thioalkalivibrio sp. | reverse complement strand
CCTGAGCCTCGGCCAGGGACGGAAACTCAGCGACGATCAGGCTACCGGTGAAACCCGCCGAACCCGGGTCCGGGCTGTCCACCGCGGGTAATGGACCGGCCAGTCGCAGTCGTCCGGAGTCGCGCAGCGCCTCGATACGGGAAAGGTGTTCGGGGCGGACCGCCAGGCGGCGTTCGAGGCTGTCGGGCACGTCCTGGCCCAGGATCATGTAGAGCATTGGTTGCTCCCTGTCGAGGTTGGCGGAAGCGGAGCCTGCGCGGCCCCGGTGCGGTCTGCATCAGCAGCGTAGCGGATTATACATACTGGACCAACGGCACTCTCACAAACTAAAAACCTTGGGTTGTCCTGCATCGCACCGCAGCCGAACTCGGTCCGTGGTGACAGATTCAGAGTGGGGACTGGATTGGCCGCGCGGGCCAAGCGAGCGAAAAAGATGGCGTGGTTCATCGGTGAGTAAGGGCCCGTTTGGCTGCGTCGCCACTGGTAGCTTCGACACGTCCTTATCGGTCGATGCCAATCATGCAACGGTTCAATCGTCTATAAAGAGTGTGGGATTACCCTGCCCAAGAAGGGGTAACCCATAACCCACATTCGAGGAGAGACATCAACCATGCGCATGAAAGCCATCAGTCTGTTCATGGGGCTGGCAGTCGCGGCCGTGGGTGCCAGTACCCTGGCATCGACTGTTCGCGATGAGCCCATCAAACCGATCGAGCCTTACGTTTCAGAGCATCCCGAGAAGGTGCAACTCGGCAAGAAGCTGTTCTTCGAGCCGCGTCTGTCAATGTCCGGCATCATTTCGTGCAACACCTGCCATAACCTTTCCCGTGGCGGGACCGACAACCTGAAGACGTCGATCGGCCATAAATGGGCCGCGGGTCCGGTAAACGCCCCCACCGTGCTGAACTCGAGCCTGGCGCTGGCCCAATTCTGGGATGGTCGCGCCGCGGATCTGCAGGAACAGGCAGCCGGTCCGATCCAGGCCGATATCGAAATGGGTATGCCGCATGCCCTGGCGCTTGAAGTACTGCAGTCGATACCGGGTTACGTCGACGAATT
This sequence comes from Thioalkalivibrio sp., assembly GCA_007136145.1. Classification (GTDB taxonomy): domain Bacteria; phylum Pseudomonadota; class Gammaproteobacteria; order Ectothiorhodospirales; family Ectothiorhodospiraceae; genus Thioalkalivibrio. The sequence goes on along the minus strand of SLHN01000161.1, from coordinate 3,155 downwards.
CGAATCGGTGTTCGGCAGTCGCGAGATCACGCTGGATATGGTGACGGCGGCGATCGCCGAATTCGAGGAGACGTTGGTGACGCCGAATTCCCGTTTCGACCAGTGGCTGCTCGGCGATGATGATGCCCTGACGGACAAGGAACTGGCCGGTTACAAGCTGTTCAAGGACAGTGGCTGCACCGTATGCCACAACGGGCCGGCCGTGGGGGGTACGTCCTTCCAGCGCATGGGTGTGCTGGAACCGTATCAGAGCACCTCGCCGGTTGAAGGCCGTGCGGCCGTGACTGGCAAGGATGCCGATCGTTTCAGCTTCAAGGTGCCGACGCTGCGTAACGTGGAATACACCTATCCGTACTTCCATGACGGTGAGGCGCGGACGCTGGAGGAGGCAACGGACATCATGGGCCGGCTTCAACTCGGACGCGTTTACGAGGAGCAGGAGATCAACCAGATCGTTGCGTTCCTGAAGACGCTGACCGGCGACATGCCGCGGCTGACGCTGCCGATGCTGCCGCCGTCGAGCAACGACACTCCGGCGCCCGATCCATACGCCGACTAGCCGAAAGCAGGGCAGCAGCCGGTTGAACCGGCTGCCTGTCCGCCCCTGGGGTAATTCCAGCCGGTGATCGGATCGTGAATGACGTTCACGATAACCGTCGCCCTTCAAGTGGTTGTAATCTTGGCAACGAATACGACCATCGTCTGAACGGCACATTTCCACGACCCAGGGGCGCGCCATGTTGATCTCATTGTTGCTGATGATTTTTCTTCTGCTGGCGGCAGGGGCTCTGCTGATCTGGCAGGCCAGCATAATCTTCAGCATGAAAATCGTGGATGGTGAAGTGCGGGTGCGGCGCGGCGATCCTCCCCGGCATTTCGAACATGCGGCACGGGACGTAGTCCGGCGTTACGGAATCGAGGCTGGTCGTTTGACGGCCGTGCGCACCGGCGACGGGTTGCGCCTGCGAAGCTCATCATCCGTTCCGCGGGAAGCCCGTAACGAACTGCAATCTGCGCTGCTGCGGGTCAAGGTGGGGCGCAAGCGCCGCAAGAGACGCCGCTGAGCGAGCCCTCCGCCGTAGGGTTCCGGATGGATACTGGATCCTGTTCCCAGGACGGGGCCTGTCTCGACCTTCCAGAGCCGGTTTGATTCGCCGCTTGTCTTGCTTGGGCGTGCAGTCCGGTGGTGGACAGGCTTGCGCCCTACGCGGAAACAGCCTCGGGCCCTTCAGGGATCGTTAGTGGGTAGCACCGATTGCAGTTGCAGCTGTCTTCCCTGTTCAGGGTGCCAGGTGAACCTGCCGACCACCACGACCGATTCGCCGATGTGGTCCACGACCGCCGACTTTGGTTCCACCGCCAAGCGGTTTCGTGGACTCGTCTCGATCCAGTAGTGCTCCGGGTCGTCGAGACCCTGCACGATGCCACTGGTGCGCACCCGCTCACCGTCAAAGGTGGCCGGGGCACCCACCAACTGGTCCAGAGTCACCTCGGAAACGCGCTCGTCGGAACATCCCGAGAGAGCGACTGACAACAGCAGGCATACACCTGCCAACGATGCTTTCCCGGTGCTATTCACGTGAGAACCGAGACACGGGATATGACGAGCCGCCCCGAGGCAGCTCGATGGCGAAGGTGAGTCTCCCAACAGTTCTTTCCGGTCTGGTCCACCATCGTTAGTCTTTGCTTGCCGGTCAGGCAGTTGCTCAACCCTGATATCATAGCGAATTCCAGCAACACGGTCGTCGTCATGAACCTCTTCACCGTTCATCCGGAAAATCCCCAGCCGCGTTCGATCCATCAGGCGGTCGCGCAACTGAATCAGGGGTCGGTGATCGTCCTGCCCACGGATGCCTGTTATGCACTCGCCTGCAGGCTTGGAGACAAGGGTGGAGCCGAACGCATTCGACGGCTACGGCAGGTGGAGGAAGATCACCATTTGACGCTGCTCTGTCGAGACCTCTCGGAGTTGGGGTTGTACGCCAAGGTTGACAATAGCGCGTTTCGCCTGATGAAAACGCTGACCCCCGGTGCATACACCTTTATTCTGCCGGCGACACGGGAAGTGCCGAGGAGACTGCAGCACCCGAAGCGGCGCACGGTCGGGCTGCGTGTTCCCGACAATCGCGTCGTCCAGTCGATACTCACAGAGTTGGGTGAACCGCTGATGTCGGCGACCCTGCAACTGCCGGGAGACCCTCATCCGCTGAGTGAACCCTGGGAGATTACCGAACGGCTCGGTCGTCAGGTTGACTGTATCGTCGAGAGCGGTGCCGGAACGCTGGAAGCAACCACGGTGATCGACCTGACTGGGTCGGTTCCGGAAGTGGTTCGCCACGGGCTTGGGCCAGTGGACTTCCTCGATTGATCGTATTGCAAGCCATGCCGCGTTTGTGATGGGTGCGGTCGTTTCCCCCAAAAGGAAATGGAGTCAGCGCCGCGTTCCATGTCCCGGTGCGTTTTTCCCAGGGAATGCCGGGCTGTGTGACCTGTTGGGTATACTGCGGAAATGGAATCCCTGATACAGACCATCGCGATCTGGGCGCTTCCGGTCCTGTTCGCGATCACCGTGCATGAGGCGGCGCATGGATATATGGCCCGGGCGCTAGGCGATACCACCGCCGCCATGCTCGGACGCCTGACCCTAAACCCCCTGAAGCACATCGATCCCGTTGGAACGGTCGCGGTTCCGATCGGTCTTCTGACCATCAGCATGCTTTCGCCCGCGGCACCATTCGTTTTTGGCTGGGCCAAGCCGGTTCCGGTGAACACCCGCAACCTTAAGCGTCCGCGGCGCGATATGGCGACCGTGGCCGTCGCCGGTCCGTTGGCCAATCTTGTGATGGCCCTGGGCTGGGCCTTGCTGGTGAAGGTGGGCCTGACCATCGAACAGCCTTTCAGTATTGCCATGGTCTACATGGGGTTGGCGGGAATCGCGGTCAATGTCCTTTTGATGGTGGTCAATCTGCTGCCGTTGCCACCATTGGACGGCGGGCGGGTATTGGGTGGCTTTCTGCCACCGCGTATCGCGCACCGATTCGAGCTTATCGAACCCTACGGGCTCCTGATCGTGCTGGCGTTATTGGTGACGGGTATTCTGGGTGCGCTGATCGGCCCGGTTTACATTTTTCTGGTGGATTTCATCAGCGCCGGTG
>SLHN01000211.1 GCA_007136145.1 Thioalkalivibrio sp. | reverse complement strand
TACTCCCCGGATAAATATAGTCCACGTTGCCCCGAACCGGGGTGGCAACGTCAGCTCCGGGCCACGCTGCCGGAATCTTCAGCTCGACGAAACTGAATGCCCGCTGTCTCGGCTATCAATCCGCGAGCCCTGCTGCTTGCCGCCATCGTCCGCCACGTTGGGCAGATCGACCAGCTCGCGTAGTGCGTCCAGCGGCGGGAGTTCATCCAGGCGACCGAGGCCCAGATCATCGAGAAAGGTCTTCGTAGTCGCGTACAGGCCAGGGCGTCCCGGAACTTCCTTGTGACCAACCACGTGGACCCATTCGCGTTCCACAAGGGTACGCATGATCTGCGTACTGACCGCGACACCGCGAATGTCCTCGATCTCGGCACGCGTCACCGGCTGCCGATAGGCGATGATGGCCAGAGTCTCCAGAAGAGCGCGCGACAACCGAGGCGGACGCTCCGGCTGCGCGGCCTGAACCGCCTGCGCATACCGCTGCCGCACCCGAAACCGATAACCTCCCGCCGACCGCACCAGTTCAATGGACCGCTCCCGGTATTGCGAGGCGAGCCGTTCCAGGGCCGCCTCCACCTCGGGCTGGCCAGGCGCATCGGATTCCACTTCCTGACATGCGCTCATCAGATCCTTGACCGGCACTGGCTCGGAAGAGGAAAACAGCACCGCCTCGAGGATCAATTCGAGCTGTATCCCGATTGGTTCTGCTGGCTGCGTACCTATACCAGTCATTACACGTCTTCCATCACGGCAATCCGACGACGTACCTGGATCGGCCCGAACGGTTCCCCCTGGCCCCACTCCAGCAATCCGCCCTTGCTCAACTCCAGAACCGCCAGGAAAGCCACCACGACCCCCGGCCGGCCCTCGCTGACGACGAGAAGGCTGACGAAGTCGACGAAATCCTGATGTTCCAGCGTCTCCAGAATCCATGTCATGCGTTCGCGTACCGAGAGCGCCTCGGCGCTGACCTGATGATGGGCAGTCAGGCTCGCGCGGCGCAACACGCCGACCAACGCGTCAATCAGATCCTCCAACGCCGGCGCTGGCGGTGGCGGTGCTCCAAGGGCATCGCGTGACGCATGGGCGTGGAACACATCGCGCTCCAGACGCGGCAGCGCATCGAGCCGTTCCGCCGCCGTCTTGAAACGCTCGTACTCCTGGAGTTGGCGGATCAACGCCATCCGGGGATCGTCCTCGGATCCGTCCGCGTCGGCCGGCGGCCGGGGCAGCAGCATCCGCGACTTGATCTCTGCCAACAGCGCGGCCATCACCAGGTACTCCCCGGCCAGCTCCAGGCGCAGAGCCTGCATCACGTCGATATAAGCCATGTATTGACGAGTAATTTCGGCAATCGGGATCGACAGAATGTCGAGATTCTGACGCCGAATCAGGTACAGGAGCAGATCCAGAGGGCCTTCGAATGATTCCAGGAAGACCTCGAGAGCATCCGGCGGAATGTAAAGATCGACCGGCAGTTCCCCCAAAGGGCTGCCGTTCACCCGACACGCCCAGTCGACCTCGGACCGAAGCTCGCGCTCCTCGACTTCAGTCTCGGTCATCTCTGTCCGCCCCAGTCCCAGTGCCAGTCCCGGCCCCGATCCAGAAACGAAGGCCGGAGACTCCCGACATCAACGAAGGTAGTCCAGACCCATGGCACGACGCACCTCTTCGAGCGTTTCCCGAGCCTCCTCGCGGGCCGCCTCCGAACCCTCGTTGATAATGCTTCTGACGAGCGCGGGATCCGATGCGTATTCGCGAGCACGCTCCTGAATCGGCTGCAACTCAGCGAGCACGGCGTCGATCAGCGGACGTTTGCAATCGACGCACCCGATACCGGCGGAGCGGCATCCCTCGGCAAGATCCACGCGCGTGCTCTCCGGTGTGTAGATCTGGTGCAACCCCCAGACCGGACATTTCTCGGGTTCGCCGGGATCGCTGCGGCGCACACGGGCGGGATCGGTGGGCATGGTCCGGATCTGCGCTTCCACCTCCGCGGGATCGGAACGCAGGCCGATCGCATTGTTGTAACTCTTGGACATCTTGCGACCATCGAGGCCCGGCATCTTCGCTGTGGGGGTCAGCATCGCCTGCGGCTCGGGAAGTATGATCCTTCCGCCTCCCTCGAGGTAACCGAACAAACGTTCTCGATCTCCAAGCGAGAGGTTCTGTTGCCCTTCGAGTAGTGCCCTGGCTACGTCGAGCGCTTCCTCCTCGCCCTGTTCCTGGAACCGTCGACGCAGCTCGCGATAGCGCTTGGCAAGCTTCTTTCCCATTTTGTCGACCGCAGCCTCGGCCTTCTCCGCGAACCCCGGTTCACGGCCATATAGATGGTTGAAACGCCGGGCGATCTCGCGGGTCACCTCCAGATGGGCCACCTGGTCCTCGCCCACCGGCACGAGTCCCGCCCGATACGCGAGCACATCCGCGCTCTGCAATACCGGGTAGCCTAGGAATCCATACGTTGCAAGGTCGCGCTCGCGCAACTGTTCCTGCTGATCCTTGTAGCTCGGCACCCGTTCCAGCCAACCCAGTGGGGTGAACATCGACAGAAGCAGGTGTAGCTCGGCGTGCTCGGGCACACGGGATTGCACGAAGAGCGTGGCAGCGCTGGGGCTGACGCCGGCCGCCAGCCAATCGATCACCATATCCGTCACATGCTGATTGAGATCGCCCGTCGACTCGTAATGAGTGGTCAATGCATGCCAGTCAGCCACGAAGAAGAAGCACTCGTAACTGTGCTGAAGCTCCAGCCAGTTCTTGAGAACACCGTGGTAATGGCCAAGATGCAGACGGCCAGTTGGCCGCATGCCGGAAAGCACACGGCGGTTCGTTCCCTGATTGCTGCTCACGAAAATACCCTTTGCGGTTCACGAATAACGCGTTATTAGAACATGCCCTGACCCAACGCGAACACCAGCGCGAGCAGCAAAACCGTGCGGTCGCGGTCGTTGATCATCAGTCGGCCCTCGTCCATTCTCAGCCTGGTGCTCACTTGACCATCGCGAATTTCGATCCATTCTTCCTGGATCCCACGTTCAAGCCACGCTCGCAGTGCTTCGGACTCCCCCGCCGAGTCGGCGAGATCGGCCAGCAGATCCAAACCCGCTTCGAGGTCCAGATGCAGATCCAGCGCCTCGAGCGGACGCGTGGCGACACGCTGGGCATCGCCGCGCAGCCCCACATCGAATTGCAGGCGCAGCTTGGTGGCGGGATCACCATATAGAGTGAGCCCTCCAAGAAACCGCGGGTCAAGCACGATCATTTGCTGCAGACCTTCCAGCACCGTTCCCAGAACAAGGCTGGCCCGCGCTTCCGCCGCAAGCTCCATGCCTCGCAGTTCCTCCTCGATGGCGAGGAAGCGGAGCACGGTGGGACGGTGCCAGCGAAGTGCATTGAGATGCAGGTCGAGCCCTTGTTCGAGTTCGATGCCACCAGCTTCCACGGCTTTTGCTCGCAGCCTTACCAGGGTGTCCAGGTGCCTGTCGGATGAGTTCTGCCACGAACTCATCTGCAACGATTGCGCACTTAGCCGCTCATGACCACCCAGAGCCAGACGCATGCGATCCGCACCAAGCCCCAAATCGAAATCCGGCAGTGCGCCGTAGCGACCATCAGGCCCAGGATGCACCAGCAACCCGTAATGCAGATCACCAATCTCCGCCCGCAAGTCCCCTACAGACAGGTGCAAGGACTCGGTATCGAAACTCAGCACCAGGCGCTCCGCGGAATACGCCAGCCCACCCTTGCCTTCCGCGACTTCAAGGTAGACGGGAGCACCATTCCCGAGCTGTGCATCGGTCCAGCTTGTGCGCACTGGCCTGCTCGAGATTCGCGAGCTCACGCCACCCCCCAAGCCAAGCCAACTGTCGGCTCGCGGCTGTGCCTGTGCCAGCAGCGCGTGCCAGTGCGCTGGCAAATCTCCGGACGGCTGATCCGAAGAAATCCTGGTGTCGATCGACGCGCCAAGCAAGCGGTGCCTAATCCGGTGTTCGAGGTTTACCCTGAAATCGGCATCCTCGCCCACCACATGCATCTCGCTGGTCGCACGCGCCCGAAAGTTATCGCGTCGGTAGTCAAGAACCCGGTGCGTGAATCGCAAATCGCCCAGATGCCCGGTTCGCGCCTCGAACAGTGCTCGCTCCACCTGTATCCCGACATAAACCGGCCAGGCCACCGCAACGAGGGCCAACACGACAACCAGAACCAGTATCCTGCGCACCGTC
>SLHN01000060.1 GCA_007136145.1 Thioalkalivibrio sp. | reverse complement strand
GTGCGCCAGTAGGTGCTGTCCGTACCCAAGCGGGTACGCTATTACTTGCAGCACGAGCGCCGATTGACCGTCCGGCCCGCGCAACCCCGAAGCGCCGCCACCGTCTATGCGGTGGCAGGCATACGAAATTGCGCGTGAATTCGTCTACCAACTCTTGTACGGCAAAAATTTTCCATTCCAGGTGACCTTGACCCGATCACCCTTCGGGTCCGGCACTTTTTCGATGTCCATGGTGAAGTCGATCGCGCTCATGATGCCGTCGCCGAATTTCTCGTGGATCAGCTCCTTCATCGTTTCGCCATAAACGTTCACGGCCTCGTAGAACCGGTAAATCAGCGGGTCGGTCGGGATGGTCTTGTCCCAGGATTTATGCGGGAAGGCCTCCAGGGCTTTCGCCACGCTCTCGTCCAGTCCGAGAAAGGAACAGAGACCAGCGGCGGCGGTAGCATCGAGGTGGTTCATGCCGAGGCAGGCCGAGGTCACGTAAACCTCGTGCAGGCCGGCCGCCGCCGCGATCTCGGCCCAACTGCAGCCCTTCGCGAACTTGGCCTTCAGAATGGATTCCGTCATTTCGATCTTGGTCATCATTTGCATCTACCTCATCACGTTCAGTTGGATAACAGGTTCAGTTTGGACGGCGGTTGCGCGGGGCCCTGCGCGGCATCGCGTCAAGCCACCGCGCGTTGCCGGCGATGCAGCCTTGCTTCAAGCTCACGTGCTCGGTGAGTAAGCCTTCCAGAGAGCGCGAAACCCAATAGTTCGTCTTCGCTCCGATATTCGTAATGACTGCCACCCGCGTCGGATTCGACCCGGTCCCATCTGCCCCGACGACCCGGGGCCGGCGGGCTCACCGTCAATGGCAAACTGGGAGTTTTCACGATCACTACCGCGGGTTGCGGCTGATAAATGCCGGTACCACCGGTAATCTGGTCGGCGATCACATCGCTTTGTGCGCGCAATGCATAGACATAGGGCTCCACCTGTCCAGCGAACTCGGCACAGTCTCCCAATGCAAAAATGTCGGGATCCGAACAGCGAAGGGTCTCGTCCACCACCACACCGGTTGCAACCCGGAGTCCGGAGATTTTCGCCAGCCCCATACTCGGCTCGATGCCCAGCGCAGAAACGACTACATCGACGCACGTCCTGCGATCATCGCTCAACTCCAGTTCCTGCTGTCCGTTGATTGCCGTGATTTTCCGCACCTCGACACCCAGACACAGCTCGATTTCCCGTGCGGCGAGGGCATGGGTCAGGTCTTCACTCAGCCCGCCGGGCAACAAACGCGCCAGCGGTCGCGGGGCTTGTTCGATCAGTGTGACCGCAAACCCGCCTGAGCGCAGATCCTCTGCCAGCTCACAACCGACCAAACCTGCGCCAATGATGGCGACGCGTGCACCCGGCTTTTCGTTGAGAACGCTCCGCAGGCGTCGATAGTCCCGAAGATGATTGACCGCGAGCGGCGGTGCCGCGGAGCCTGCAAAGCGCAGGCGCCGCGGAAGCGCGCCCGTAGCAAGGACCAGTTGCGCGTAGGGAATCCCTCCCCGAGGCGTAATCAGTCGCTTGCGCTGACGGTCAATCTCCAGTGCCCGCAGATGCGGCAGCAAATCCACGCCCAGACGCGTTGCGCGTTCCACTGCGGATTCGCGCACCATGGATTGCGCGTCCAAGTCTTTCGCGAACCCGTTGGACAACTGAGGCTTGATGTAATAATCGCCGCTATCCGTAGCGAGCATGCGGATGGTGCGGTCTGGCTCGCGCGCCCGGATGCCCTCTGCCACCGCCCAACCGGCCATGCCGGCTCCGACGATCACGACCGCGTCGCGGGAACCCGCCATGTCCGCGACGACGGGCGCAGGAGCCGTATTGGAGTCGCCCCGTGCCGGCATGTCGCCCATCGCGACAAAATCGGCCTTGGTGACCTGGCAATCCGGGCAGTACCAATCGTCCGGGATGTTTTCGAACCGGGTCCCGGCAGGAAGCCCATGTTCCGGATCTCCCTGCGCCTCATCGTAAATGTAGCCGCAGACGAGGCAGACATAGCGTTTGAAGGGCTGCTCCATCTCAAGACTCCGGGACGCTGTCGACAATCGCGCGGAACATGGGGTCCAGTTCGACACCGATGGCGGACAGGGCCGGTTCACCCCAAGCACTGAACACTTCCGTCGGCAGGCGGCAGGCCACCCGAACCCCGCGCTCGTCTTCGTACACGTAGATCCGAAGCGGGATGTCGATACCTGCGGGTTTGCAGGCTTTCCACACCCGAATCGCGAAATCCGGCCGAAACACTTCAAGAATCTGATCGGCCGGAACCGTAACCCCGAGCTTGGCGGCGTTCGCCTGGCCATTGATGTGCGAGACAAGACGGAGGCCCTGGCTCTCGATCGCTGCCTTGAGCGTCTCTACCGCGGCATCCGCGGCAAGGGAAGTTGTTTTCACTAGCATGACGGGTCCTTTAAGGGGCCTTGCGACCCCAGTCCGGCGGCCAGAATGCGCCGGGCAAAACCCGGCGTTTCTGCCTGGGGGTTTCATTGGGAATGCAGCCTCGCGAGTTCCTTTCTCAAGTGCTTGATGGCCGGCGTCACGATCGCGACGAAATAGGACTCGCGCAGCTTGCGTTGAGCCGGTGCACTCGCGAGATACCCACGCGCGCCGGCGTGCAGCATCGCGGACTGCGAGGCCTTCAGGGCGAGTTCGGAACCGGTCAGGCGCAATTGGAGAACATCGGAAAAGAAATCGTCGCTGCTGTCCATCGGCGCGGCCGCAAGGTGATAACAGGCTTGGCGGGCGTCGGCGAGCAGTTCCTCCATTTCGCCCACCTGGTCGTCCAGATAGCAGTTCACGTGGGAAAGAGTCTCGTTCGACTTGCGCATCACATCAATGCAGCCGTCGATCAAGCCGAGCCCCATCCCCATCTGCAACAACACAAAGCCGGGCCGGATACGCTGGATATATTCGGGTAGCGGATCGGCAAGAACATGGGCATCAGGCACGAATACGCGGTCGAAGTGACACCCGTAGGTACGCGACCCTTCAAGCGCGGTGAAGGTTGGGCAGGTCGTCAGCCGAAAGCCGGGATCGCCGCAATGAACCAATGCCATCAGCGGCCGTTCTTCCGCCCCCTGAACACGAAAGATGGCTCCAAAATAGTGGTCGGGACCCAGGTTGGAAACCCAGGGCAGTGCTCCGCTGACCACATAACCGCCCTGTACCCGTTCGCCCACCAGCTTCAGATCCTCGATTCCGGCAAGCCATTTCATCGGGTTGGAAAGTCCGGTCCCGCCGAGTGCTTCGCCCCGGGCGAGTCGCGGCAACACCTCGCGCTTCAGCGTGTCGCTATCCGAGTTCTCAACGTACCAGGCACAGGCATTTTGGCACCATGCAGAGAAACCGGTGGTCATGCACTCGGCTGAGATGATCTCCATCGCCTGAATCGCGCCCGGCAAGTCCATTTGGCCGTCGGGCCGCTGGCTCGGCAGATGGCGGCTGAACGCGCCCAGCGCGCCGGCTTCGCGGAGGAATTCCTCCGCATAGTGTCCTTCACGATCGATACGGGCTGTCAATGGCGCAAGCTCGGTACGAGTAAGCTCGCGCAGCGCGGCATCGGCGTTCGCGTGGGGCATTGGGGGGCCGCCCCCGGAGGGGCGGTCGATCGTTTCAAGCATCGGAATTTCCTCGGCTATCGTAGCGATCAGGCCAGATCAACGCTGACCGCAACCGGGTTGCGCAGCGTGTTCGCCACCGGCGACCAATGGTTCGCGTGCGCGACCAGATCTTCCAGTTCCTCTCGGGTGGCATCGCCTTCCAGGTGGACCTTTACCCGCACGTCGGTGAAGCCCAGCTTTTTCACCGGATCCAGATCGCCAACGCCCCAGACGGCCGTCACATTGATATCGCCCTCGAGTTCGAGTTCCAGCTTGCTTAGCGTGATGCCGCGGGCGGTCGCGTTCGCGTGCATGCCAACGGACAGACACGCACCCAGGCTCGCCAGGGTCGCCTCGGAGGGGTTGGGGGCCGTGTCTTCGCCCAGCAGGTGGGGCGGCTCGTCGATCACGTGGGCTTCCAGGTTCCGCACAAATGTCAGGTTGCGGAACTGTCCTTCACAGACGGTGGTGGCCTTGAGGGTAACGACGTTACCCGGATTCGACTTCCCCTTCTCGGCAAGCGCGCCGAGTCCATCCTTGTCGATCGGACGCAGCGCATTCATGGAAACGGTGGCGGTGGCTTGGGTTGCAGACT
>SLHN01000093.1 GCA_007136145.1 Thioalkalivibrio sp. | reverse complement strand
TGTAATCGCGCCCGAATTCGGTGGGTTGCGCCATCACCCGTGTTTCCGGGTGCAGCGTTCGCCACTGGCCCCAGGTGGTCCAGACGATCGGGTGTTCGATGAAGGCACGACCGTGGTGGGCGCCCTTGACGCCGATCCCCAGCATCTGCGGGAAATACGACAGGCTGGAGGAATCGGCGATGGTGAGGTTGCTGTTTACCAGCTTCCCGGACACCCGGAACACTTCGGAGCCGCGTTCGATCGCGAGGATGTCGCCGACCATCGGGCAATAGGTGATGGCCACGGGCAGGCCTCCGACGTTGTCGTTGACGACCTCGTGCCAGACCAGAATCCGTTGTGGATAGGCGCGCACGTCGCCCTCGTGTACGAAGCCGAACACGATGTCCCCGTCGTCGAGCCAGGCGTCGGCCGCGGCCGCGCTGGTGAATCGCGGGTTCTCGATACGGGGGATGTCATCGAGCCCGATGTTCGTTTCCTTGAGATCGTTTGCGTAGACGGCGAGTGTCAGTGGCGCGTGCCGCTGGCCATCCAGTACCGGAAACCGGGGCTGCGCGGAGAGCCGCTTTCGCGGCGTTCCCGAACAGCCAATGAGCGCCATACCGCCAAGGCCAACAACGCCGCGCAGGATCGTCCGGCGCGATAGTGATCGATTCAACATTTTCATATCCTCCTGGGATCCGCTTGCCGAAGAATCCACTTGTTCACGGGTTTTTGCCGCGCAGCGGTCGGTTGATGCTGGAGTGTCCGGCCACCGACCGCAGGGGCGTGTTCCGAACGGTCGGAGGAACCCTCCGGGGTCCCTGGTGTTTCGATCCAGCTTCGAACATGCTGGCCTTGACTGAATTCAAGCACGGCCGATGCTTCATCGCCGTACGTAGCAACGGCTAAGGGGAAACCGAAGTGGGCCGCGGGTGGCGGCGGAGTCGGCCGGCCGGAGACACCATCCGGCGGCCTGTTGAGCACCTACAGGTGACTGTCACGTCAATGGCCCCGGCGGACACCCTTGATGACCCATGGCGTAGGGTGTCAATGAGCGCAGCGAATTGCGCCGTTCGAGGCTCGGGAGCCGGGGCCAGGGCCGGCGTGGTTTCGGTGCGGTTCGGCTTCGCCTCACGGCACCCTACGCAGGATTTGTCACGCTGATCAGGTCGGGCGAGGCAGGGGTTTGGCCGCGCTTCCCGTTGTGGCTATGATCGGGTTGGTGGAGGTGAGGGCTCAGGTCGTAGTTCGGCGGAAGGCGCGATGACGATGGGCCTGCCGTCTGCGATTCCCCGGCGGGAAGTGGTCTGAACCCCAACCCGGCCTGATCCGAGCAAGAGAGGCGACGATGACCGATCCAGCAGCGGAGTTTCGTTTCGATGCCGATGCCTTTCTGACCTGGGAGGCGCAGCAGTCGGAGAAGCATGAGTACCTCGGTGGCGAGGTATACGCGATGGTGGGTGCGCGGCGCGAGCATGTGGTTGTCTCAGGGAACCTTTTTGCCGCGTTCAAGGAACGCCTGCGTGGCGGACCCTGCCAGGCGTATGTTGCGGATTTGAAATTGCGGGTGGAGGCCGCGGACGCGTTCTTTTATCCGGATGTGATGGTGTCCTGCGAACCGGGTGATCATGCCGCCGGGCTATTCATTACCCAGCCGATTCTGATCGTGGAGGTGCTGTCGGATTCGACCGCGGCCTTCGATCGCGGTGACAAGTTCGCCGCTTACCGGACGCTGGGCTCGTTGCGGGAATACGTGCTGGTGGACATTCCCGCGCGGCGGGTCGAGGTGTTCCGGCGCCAGGCGGATGGCGACTGGCTGTTCCACGAATTCCTGTCCGGTTGTGGCGACTGCGAGTTTCCCGCGCTGGGGGTTTCGATACCGTTTGCCGAGGTGTTCGAGAACGCCGCCCCACCCGATAGCAGTCCAGTGATCGAGGAGGGTGAGGCCTGAGCCTGACTCCCCGCGGTGCCGATTTGCTGGGCTGTGAAGGTGTGTCTCGTAGGGTGCTGTGGGGCGCAGCCGAACCGCACCGGAGGGGCACGGCCTTCAGGCCTCGAACGGTGCGATTCGCTGCGATCATTGGCACCCTACGTCTATCCTGGCCAACGTTGGCCTCGCGGGCTTGGGGCGTTATGGGCTCTGTGGCCGGGTCGGTACCCGGGCGCGTGGAATCAGGCCGTGACGGTATTGACTCCGGACGGGGTGCCGATCAGCAGTACATCCGCCGGGCGGCGGGCGAACAGGCCGTTGCTGACCACGCCGGCGATATGGTCGATTTCGCTTTCGAGTTCCACCGGGTTCATGATGCGCAGTCCGTGCACGTCGAGGATCACGTTGCCGTTGTCGGTGCGGAAGCCCTCGCGCAGCACCGGATTACCGCCGAGCGCGACCAAAGCGCGCGCGACGTGGCTGCGCGCCATCGGAATCACCTCCACCGGCAGCGGAAAGGCGCCGAGGTAATCGACCTGCTTGGTTTCATCGATTACACAGATGAACTTCTCCGACGCGGCAGCGACGATCTTCTCCCGGGTGAGCGCGCCGCCGCCGCCCTTGGTCAGGTGCAGATGGCGTGTACTTTCGTCCGCGCCATCGACGTAGACCGGCAGTGGTCCGGCGCTGTTGAGATCCAGAACCTCGATGCCATGTCCGCGCAGCCGTTCCGCGCTGGCCTCGCTGGAGGCGACCGCGCCATCGATGCGGCTCTTGATACCGGCCAGTGCGTCGATGAAGTGGTTGGCGGTCGAACCGGTTCCGACGCCAATGATCCAGCCGTTCTGTACGTACTCCAGGGCCGCTTCGGCGACGGCCTTTTTCATTTCGTCCTGCGTCATTGTTCTGTTCCTGTTGACGGATGCCGGCTGAGCATACCCAGCGCGGTCGAATCTGTCCAAGGGTTGGTCGGGTAGCAGGGCGGCGTTGCCACCGCGACGATTCGCGAATGGATCGGGCCGGGAACGCTTTCGCATCGACAGCACACAAGCGCGCGATTTTATCATGGCGTCGGTTCGGCGATGCTGCCCCATTGGCGATGCCGCCGGTGTTTCCGGCCCCGTCGAGCATGGTATCTTCTTCGCGATGACTTACCCCTATCTGGAAAAGATCCTCACCGCCGCGGTATATGACGTGGCGCGGGAGACGCCGCTCGAGAACATGCCGACGCTGTCGCAGCGCCTGGGTTCCGCCGTGTGGCTGAAGCGCGAGGACCTGCAACCCGTTTTCTCGTTTAAGTTGCGGGGTGCCTATAACCGTATCTCCCAGCTTACCGAGGAGGAACGGGCGCGTGGAGTAATCGCGGCGTCGGCCGGTAACCATGCCCAGGGGGTTGCGCTCGCGGCGTCGCGGTTGGGAATCAAGGCGGTGATCGTGATGCCGGTCACCACTCCGAAAATCAAGGTGGACTCGGTTCGGCGCCTCGGGGGCAGAGCGGTATTGCACGGCGACTCGTTCGACGAGGCGTCCGCTCACGCGGGGCTGCTGCGGGAAAAGCACGGTTATGTATTCATTCATCCGTTCGATGACCCGGCGGTGATCGCGGGGCAGGGGACGGTGGCAATGGAGCTGCTGCGGCAGCATCCGGGTCCGCTGGACGCGGTTTTCGTGTGCGTGGGTGGTGGTGGGCTGCTGGCCGGCATGGCGGTCTACATCAAGCGCCTGCGGCCCGAAATCCGGGTGATCGGGGTGGAACCGGACGACGCGCCGTCGATGTACGAGGCGCTGCGCCAGAATGATCGTGTGGTGCTGGACCAGGTCGGGATCTTTGCCGACGGTGCGGCGGTGCGGCAGGTGGGGGTGGAGACCTTTCGTCTCGCGCGCGAGTTTGTGGACGAGATGATTCTGGTGGATACCGACGAGATCTGCGCGGCGATCAAGGATGTCTTCGATGACACGCGCGTGCTCGCCGAGCCCGCCGGAGCGCTGGCAGTGGCGGGCTTGAAGAAATATGTGTTGCGGGAAGGCGTGAGGAATGGCCGTTTTGCGGCGATCTTGAGCGGCGCCAACATGAATTTCGATCGTCTACGCCATGTCGCCGAGCGCGCCGAAATTGGCGAGCGTCGCGAGGCGCTCTTTGCCGTCACGATTCCGGAGCAGCCGGGAAGTTTTCGCCGTTTCTGCAAGGCGATCGGCAAACGGGGGATCACCGAGTTCAACTACCGCTATGCGGATGACAGCGACGCGCATGTTTTCGTGGGTCTGAAACTCGAGCGCGGGGATGCCGAGAAGCAGGAGGTGCTCGAACGCCTGGCGGCGGAGGGCTATCCG
>SLHN01000194.1 GCA_007136145.1 Thioalkalivibrio sp. | reverse complement strand
CAGAAAGGGCAAACCGGTGGCAAACCTGCCACTGCCGTTGCCGTCCAGATTCAGTTCCACTCGAATCCGGGTCTCCAGGGTGTCCCGTTGAACGATTGCCGTGCGCGCTTTCATGGCTGCTGATGCTATAGCAAAATATCAGTTTAGCAAGCCGAACGTGCTGGGGCACGGGAGCCGCGCCTTGTGCCGGTACCTTTCCGTGAAGGCAAGAGCACAGCCCTCCCGGCGATTCCGGCGATTCCGGCGATAATGGGGCTCTGGGTGAATCTCCCCGGGACGCCTACCGATCCAGGCGCTGGCCGATCAGCAAAGCCTCGGGGACCACGGATTGGATCGTCGTGGGGATCTCGAGGCAGAGGCCCGGGCGTGCCAGTACGGAGACCCACAGAGTGTTGATCCGGAGATTCATCTCTACGAAGGCGATCACCTCATGGTAGCCCTCGAGAACCTCGTGGATGGCCCGCAGGCGTTGCCGGATCTCGACGTCGCTGCGCCGCTTCAGTCCCGGGATGAACATCATGAAATCGGCCAGGCGTTGACCACTGGCGTCGCGGCTGGGCAGCCGTTGCCACAGGGGCTCGATGGGCTCGAAGGAGCAGGCCCGGCGCAGCCCCGGCTGCGCCGGGGCGGGGAGCGGGCTCGCCAACGGCTCGTTCGCCCGATGCGTCGGTGCCGCCGGTACGGGGGGGTTCGGCTTCTGCGCCATGCGTGCCTCCTGATCATCCGCGACTGCCAGGACCTGCTGGTGATCCGCGCGCAATGCAAGCCGCGATGCCTTCTCGCGTTGCGTACGTTTCTGTTGGCGAGTGACCAGCACTCTTACCGGGGCGGCACCTTTTTACCCTGACGTTATGACTCGAGCCGCGGAACACTGGTTCCTGACAGCACAGAATGTAGGCCCGACCTGCACCAGAAGAAAAACAAGCACAAAAAAAGCCGGGGACGAGCCCCGGCTTTCTGGCTACCGCCAATCGGAATCAGCCGATAGTTGCGGTGACGCTGTCGCTGCCGCCCTTGTTGTCGGTCCAGGAGAGCTTCAGCTCGTCGCCCTTCTTACCGGCGAACTGGAACTGGAAAAACGGGTTCCGGGAAATGGTGACACACCAGTAGGCCGTCATCACGTTGGTGTCGCCGACGTCTGCGGTGACGACATCGATGTGGTGGGGCGGAATCAGGTTGCCGGCGGCATCCTTACTGGTGCCGGTTTCCATCGGGTGGGACATCAGGGCACGGACGGTCACGATACCGCCGCTTTCCTGGGCACGAACTCGAATGGTGGACATTGCTATACCTCCAGAAATTGGGAAAGTCGGTTCGAACGGGCCGGTCGATCAGCCGCCGCAGCCACCAATGGTGACCTTCACTTCGCGTGTGGCGCTATACCAGGTATCACCCGATTTGACCGCGGCAACCACGTCGGACGACTGTCCCATCTTGATGCGCGTGGCGAACATCGGTACGGCACCGGCGCCGAGGATGTACTTGGAGGTCAGCGGCGAGCCGTTCTCGACCACGAACAGGGCCATTTCAGTTACGTCGGACATGCCGGTTTCCACCGTCACGGGAACGACCATGCCGTTTTCCGCGATTTCCGGTGCACTGATTTCGATATCGCCAGCCGGCAAATCGGTGGTGCCCACCGTGGCGCGCAGGGTGTCCTCATAGCCGCGGGCCTTGAAAGCGGATTCAGGCCATGCGGCGAGAAGCTTGCTCGGGGCCAGCAGGCCCGCACCAACAGCCACGCCGACGGTGCCGGCCGCGAGGGTGCCTTTCAGAAAGACACGGCGCTTAGTACTTGTCATGGAGATCTCCTCTCATTTTTGGTTCGGTCTGGAACGTCCGGGGCGTCGGTCTGGAAAACGCCTGTGGTACGGACGAAGGTTAAGACTATTCTATTCCCACAGGGGTTCACCAAGATTCAACCGGGTGTCCTACCGCAATGCTAGCCGACCGAGCAGGTGCCCCGCCAGCGCCCGGTTGCCATCGAAAACTTGCGGCGTTCAGCTTCCGAGTGTAGACCATATTTGTTGGCTGGAGCCAAATGCGCTGCGTGCCATGCCGTTCTACAATAACGGAACTCTTCCCGGGACCCTCGCCGTCATGCCTTGTAAAGCACACCTGTTGTTCATCGCCCTGATCATTGCCCTGGGGTCCATTCAGATGATCGCCAGCTGCGGACAGAAGGGCGACCTCTACCTGCCGGAGAATGCGCCGGAGGAGCGCCGCTGATGGATCACTTCGGGCTTCGCGGTGGTGAGCTGCATTGTGAGAACGTGTCTCTTGCCGATCTCGCCGAGACTGTGGGTACACCAGCCTATGTCTACTCGCGTGCGACTCTCACGCGGCATTACCGCGCCTTTGAAGACGCCCTGGCAGGGATGCCACACCAAATCTGTTTTGCGGTGAAGGCCAACTCCAGCCTGGCTGTTCTGGATGTGCTCGCGCGTCTGGGCGCGGGTTTCGACATCGTTTCCGGTGGCGAGCTTGAACGGGTCCTTCGTGCGGGTGGGGAGCCCGGGCGGGTCGTGTTTTCGGGTGTGGGCAAGACCGTTGCGGAACTCCGCCGCGCGCTGGAGGTGGGTATCCACTGCTTCAATATCGAGTCGCAGCCCGAACTCGAATTGCTGGCCCGCGTGGCCGGGGAAATGGGGGTTCGCGCGCCCGTATCGCTCCGTGTGAATCCCGACGTCGATGCCGAAACGCACCCCTACATAGCGACTGGGCTGCGCGAGAACAAATTCGGCGTCGATATCGACGTTGCGACGCGCCTGTATCGCACAGCGGCCGCGATGGCCCATCTCGACATACGGGGCGTGGGTTTTCACATCGGTTCTCAGCTGACGCGCTTGGAACCTTTCACCGATGCCTTGCGCAGAGTGCTCGCGCTGGTGGATGTACTGGAAGCAGAGGGAATACTGCTGGAGCACATCGACGTAGGCGGTGGTCTGGGTGTGCGCTATCGTGACGAAAAGCCTCCCGAGCCGGCCGCCTATGCGGCGGCCCTGCGCGAGGTTTTGGCCGACCGTCGCCTGAAGGTGATGCTGGAGCCGGGGCGCGCGATCGCGGCCAATGCCGGTATTTTCCTGACCCGTGTTGCGTTCCTGAAGCACACTGCCCACAAGGACTTCGCGATCGTCGATGGGGCGATGAACGACTTGATCCGACCGGCTCTTTACGGTGCCTGGCAGGAGATTGTGCCGGTAAGGCCACGCGCTGGCGCGAAACGTGGTTATGACGTGGTGGGTCCGGTTTGTGAGACAGGGGATTTTCTGGGCCGGGACCGCGAACTCGTTCTGGCGGAGGGCGACCTGCTCGCGGTGCGTTCGGCCGGGGCGTATGGCTTCGTGATGGCCGGCAACTACAACAGCAGGCCGCGCCCGCCCGAGGTGATGGTCGATGGTGACGAGTTCTATATTGTCAATCGGCGCGAACAGCTGGATCAGCTGATGATGCGCGAGAGCATGCTGCCGGCCGACGCATGATGCAGCGTAGCCCTGAACCCGAGCTGATGCTTGATGACGACCAGGCGCGCGCCTATGCCGAGGCCGATTTCAGCGAACCGCACGAGCATTTCGTGGACCTGTTCGCGGAACGATTTCCGGGGCCGGTCGATGGGCTCGTACTGGACCTCGGGTGCGGTCCCGGGGATGTCAGCCTTCGGTTCGCTACCCGTTACCCGAAATGTCGGGTTCACGGGATCGACGGTGCACCGGCAATGCTGGCGGTCGGAGTGGAACTGTGCCGGCGGCATCCGTCCGGGTCACGGGTGACCCTCCTGGAGGGTCGGCTCCCGGAGGGTCGCGGACCCGCAGTGCCCTATCCGACCATCATTTCGAACAGTCTGTTGCATCACCTGCACGCCCCCGATGTCCTGTGGGGGGCGATCCTGCGCGACGGAGCGCCAGGCGCCCGGGTTTTCGTGATGGATCTCTGCCGGCCGGATTCGATCCAGCAGGTCGATTCACTGGTGGCACGTTATGCCGCCGACGCCCCCGCAGTATTGCACAGGGATTTTCGGAACTCCCTGTGCGCGGCATTCACGCCGGAGGAGGTGCGGGAGCAGTTGCGCGCGGCCGGACTTCACGGGTTCAGGGTGGAACAGGTCAGTGACCGGCACCTGGTCGTCTGGGGGCGGCTTTGATGCGCGGGTTACTGGCGAGCACCACGAGATGAGGCTGGCATTCACCAAGATGCATGGGCTTGGTAACGACTTCGTTGTGATCGACGGTGTCCGCCAGCGAATCACGCTCACGGGCGACGATAT